>CAXUEY010000113.1:6108-19820 GCA_964250225.1 uncultured Ktedonobacteraceae bacterium
TTTTTCCTATTACGTCTCCCCGCCCCCCCCCCCCGCCCCCCCCCGTCCCCATGCAAAAACTATTTCCAGATATCTGTAATCGTGGTCGCCTTTGTAGCGTTGCCGAGGAATGGTAGCGCGTAGAGCGCTTCGAGGGTACGCAGAACGGTGTAGTGGTTGATCTTTTCGCTAAAGTTGCCAGTACGAACCATAGGCCCAACGAAGATGGTCGGGATATGATTTGCCGCAGTATCGTTATCCTCATCCCAGGTGACGATGAGCAAACTATTGTTGTTTTGCGCCCACTGCACATAGTTGTTGATGTGGTCTTTCAACCAGGTATCGCCCTGCTGAACCGAGCCAGAGTGCATATCATCCTGCTCGTTTGGCACAACGATTGAGACAGTTGGCAGCGTACTAAAATTGGTGGGGAAGGTGGTAAAAGGCTGGTTGACCGAGGCTGGCAGATTGCTAAAATCGACCCAGGGGTTGTGCTTGCGTGCATACATATCAGATGAAGAGCCTGGAGCGAAGCACCCTGTGAAGCCAGCCTGGGGCAAGCTCTCCGAATAGCCGACGAAGCTATCGCTGGCAGTGCTCAGCTCGCTCCCCAGATTCGGCTTTGAAAAATTCACCGGACAGACATCGCTGGTCACGCCCTGGGTGGAACCGGAGAACAGCCCCAGGTAGTTCGGCTCGCTGGGATGGGTAATACCATGCGAGTTGGTGAAAAGCGCCCCTTTTTTGGCCAGCGAATTGATATAGGGAGCACCGGAAGAGCCGATAATTTGCGAAAAACCGTGATTTTCCTCCATAACTACGACGATATGGGCAGGACGCGGCAGGCTGCTAGCGGCCTGCGCGTGACCGGTCGAAGGGGAAGTCAGTTGCAACGCAAAGAGCATTACGAATACAATTGCTACGCACCAAAGATGACGAAATATCCAGGTACGTCCAGGCATGAAGAACCTCCTTTTTGATAAAAACACCGTGAATACATCATGTACCATGCATAAGCATATAACACCTCTGTTAATAGGGGATTAGCTCGTTGTTAATATATGATTATGACTGATGCCTATTTCTCATGCGAGTACACTAATAAAAACTGCTATTTATCATCAGGAGGGCTACATGCAGATTGCAGAGACATGCGCGCTTACAGACGAGTTCACCACGCAAGAGGTTCTTGCCAGACACCGCGACGCGATACGCGATACGCTGATATTGCTCAGTAATTGCCTGGATACGATTGTTCAGGCCTGGGTCGATGAGGACGCGGCTGCCCTGGACAAAGCCGTAGAAGAGGCGGTAGCTGCGGTTCCATCCAGTGTCGAGGACGCGGTAGAGTGCCTTGAAGAACTCACCGCCCACGCCTGCGAGTTGGAGACGATGCTCACTCATCTCAAAGCGTTACACCTCCATAACGTTGAGGATGAAGAAACAGAATGATCTGAACCCACTCCCGTGCCCTGCTGGTGTTTTCGGCTTTCCTTGCTGCTTAGCCGGAAACACCAGCAGGCTTTCCGCGGCTGAAGGTTCTCCCGTCTCCGCGCAATTGCTGCATATTGACCGCCTGCGATGAAGACAATTGTTATATACTAACAAGCATGAGCATCCAAAATAAAGTTACCATTATCACTGGCGCGGGTCGGGGCGTTGGACGCGCCACGGCTCTGCGTTTTGCGCGCGCTGGCGCGCGCCTGGCACTGTTTAGTCGTACGCGGGAAACACTAGAGGAGACCGAGGGGCTGGTACGCGCTTCTGGCGGTTCTGTGCTGGCGGTGCAGGGCGATGTGGCGCGCGAGGAAGATGTGCGCGCACTGTTTCAGCGCGTCCACGCGAGCTACGGACGTGTCGATATCCTGGTCAATTGCGCGGGGGTAGTCGTGGTCAGGCCGTTCGCGGAGATGGACGCGACAAGCTGGGATCGTGTGCTGAACGTGAACCTGCGCGGTACCTTTCTCTGTTGTCAACAGGCTTTCACCGCGATGGCTCAGCAGGGGGGCGGCGTTATTCTGAATATCTCGTCGCTTTCAGGCGTCAAGGGCGTGGAGAAGTTTCCCGGTCTGAGCGCGTACAACGTCTCCAAAGCGGGCGTGGCCAGCCTGACTGAAATTCTGGCCGTCGAAGGCAAGCCCCTGCACATTCGCGTTGCGGCGGTGAGTCCCGGCGCGGTTGATACCGAGATGCTGCGCCAGGCCGCTCCCCATCTCAAAGCGGGCATGACCCCCGACGAGCTGGCCGAGATCCTGCTCTTTATGGCAGACGACACGGGCCAGGTGCTCAGCGGCACCAACCTGGAAATATTCAGCAACGGCTAAGTGTTGTCGTATCTTAATGAGTGAGCATCTCTGCATCCAGCTAAGCGGGGTCATATTTCTAATGGAGCATGCGATGGTTTATCTGACGAGGCGTACCACCTTCAGCGCGTCGCACCGCCTGTGGAGCGAACATTTAACCGACGAAGAGAACTATGCCATCTATGAGAAGTGCGCTAACCCCAATGGACATGGCCATAACTACACGTTGGAAGTCACCGTGCGCGGGTGGCCAGATGAACGCACCGGCATGGTCCTCAACCTCACTGACCTCAAAAACGCGGTCAACGAGGCGATCATCGTCTGGGTTGACCATAAGCACCTCAACTACGATGTCCCCTGGCTGGAGGGCATCATCCCCACCACTGAAATGCTGGTCATGGCCTTCTGGCAACGCCTGGAAACCGCGCTGCTACCGGGCCAGCTCTACGAAGTCAAGCTGCACGAGACCGAGAACAACAGTGCCTTCTACCGGGGAGAAAGTCCTCACGCGTGAGTTGGGACACCCATAGTACCAAATGGTCTAACTCTGTCACACAGGCAGGGGCGCTTCGTTCTATATACATAGAAGATTGATGATTTGGAAGGTTCGCCCGCGTGATGGGCGGCGCGCGCTTGTGCCGGGATATCTGGATCAGCATCCACCGAAAAAGACAGCTATTTCAGCGAAAAAGGGATTTTGCCTACCATGATCAAACGAATACGTGGTTCAATTATCGCCGTTGTGCTCCTGACAGCTATTCTCGTTGCGGGCTTCTGGGGGACCTGGGGGACCGTAGCAAATTTCCTGGAGGTGCCCGCCGCCGGCCTGCATAGTCAGGCGGTTACTCTGACGATTAAGCCTGGCGAGGGCATTCAGCAGATTGCCGACGATTTGCAGACCAGAGGACTGATCCGCAACGCCCTGGTTTTTCGCCTCTGGGCCAGGATCAAAGGGCTGGACGTAAGCATCCAGGCGGGCGTGTATAGCCTGACTCCTGGCCAGGGAATCGACGCGATCATCGCCAAACTGCAAAACGGGCAGCCCGACGCCAGGAATTTGCTGGTCATTAGTGGCTGGCGCCTGGAGCAAATTGCTACCCAGGCCGATTCGCTTGGTCTAAGCAAATTTAACAAGCAGGATTTCCTGACCTATACTCACCACCTCGATCAATTTCCCGACAAGGCTAAATATCCACTGCTCAATGGCCTTTCCAGCATGGAAGGATTGTTGTATCCAGATACATATGCCGTGCCAACTAGCGCCACAACCGTGCAAGTCATTGATATGATGCTGGACAGGCTCAACAAGGTGGTACAGGAGAACAATCTGGTCGTCCAGGCCCAGAAGTACAATCTGAACGAGTACCAGATGCTCATTCTCGCCTCGATTGTCCAGCGCGAGGCGAGTAACAATGGACAAATGCCGCTGATCGCTGGTATTTACTGGAAACGCATTAGCCAGCCGAGCGCGGATGTGGGCGGACCCATCCTTCAGTCTGATCCGACGGTAGAGTACGCGTATGATACTGACCACCCGCCAGTGCCGCCAGCAGAGTATTGGGTTGACCTCAATAAATATGGTACAGGCAGCACCACCGATACCGGAAGTCCCTGGAACACCTACACCCATCCTGGCTGGCCACCAACGCCGATCAGCAGTCCCAGTCTGACCGCGTTACAGGCGGCGGGATCGCCAACGCCGACTAACTGCTACTACTTCTTCACCAAACCATCGGACGGTTCGCTGGTGTGCGAGCCAACCTTCAAACTCATCCGGCAGGATGAGCAGAAGGATGGACTTGGCTAACACAAACAAGCAGGCTCGCTCGCAAGGTTAAGCGTCATCAACGCCTATGTTGCAAGCGAGCCTGCTTGCTTCATGCCCCGCATGCGGTTGCCTGCCTCACCTGGGTATGGCGCTCGATCAATCTCGACCAGGCGGTTCCGGCGTGGGTGTAGGCACCGGTTGCGGTGCTGGTACCGGCGTCGGTTGTGTCTCCGGCACTGGCACAGGTTGTGGAGTGGGCACTCGCACAGGTTGCGGTGCGGGCTGCGGCACGGGCTGCGGCTGCGGCACCGGAATGGTCTGTGGCGTCGGCCTCGGCATGGGTTGAGGATGCGTCGGCGACGTGTGATCACTCTCAGAATAAACTGCATGCTTCATAGGTGTGGCATGTTCCTTTCTCAAAAACGCGCAATACTTGGTCTTTCTCCTTCCCCCAACTTCTGAGACTGAACTATCTGGCCAGACGCGGGGATCATGGGGATCACTATCTCCTGCTTCTGTCTCTGCTCCTGCTCCTTCTTTGCCCTGATCACTTGCTTATATACACGCGTATAATCTTCCACCATAATCTGCGCAGAGAAATGCGTCTCTATATGGCGACGCACAACTTGCCGGTCGAGCAGGTGAATTTTGTGCATGGCCTCTACCATTTCCTCTACATCCTCGACCAGAAAGCCGGATTGGCCACAGGCCACAATCTCGTCTGCAGCGCCACGCCGAAAGGCAATGACAGGACAGCCGGCGGCCATCGCCTCGATCATAACCATTCCAAATGGCTCTTCCCACAACAGGGGATTCAGCATGCCGCGCGCCCGATGCAGCAGTTTATTTCTTTCCTGCATTGTGACCGGGCCAATATAGCGAATCTGCTCTCCATCCAGTTCCGGCTTGATCTGCTCCTGAAAGTAGAGCTGGGCCTCGCGCAGATGCGGATCAACGATGCCCGCAAGGATCAGCGGAACCCCGGCTTTTTTGGCTGCCGCTATCGCCAGGTGCGCGCCTTTCTCAGGCACCATGCGTCCCAACCAGACAAAAAAGTTGTCCGGTGTGCTACACGGTGGCGCAAACTGTTGTAAATCGATGCCATGATAGACGATATCAATAAAGTTGAGTGGGAATTTCTCACTCTCCTGGCGCAAGGCGCGCTTGCTGATCGCCACCAGAGGTGCGCGCGTGATCCATTCCATATAATAGCGGTCCGCGTCCCCCTGCCATTCTTTCGTACCTGTATCAAAGGGGAATTGGCTGTGCAGCGTTGTGACATGCGGTAACGGCAACGTTTCTGTCAGCGGAAAAAGATACAAATCCGCTGATGAAGAGAGATGGGTATGAAGAATATCAAAATCCGAGAGATGCTTTTTGAGGTAATCGACTGCTTTATGCAGATGATAATACGCCTTCAAATGGGCGTGCCAGGGAAAGCCACACTCAACCAGGGAACGCGCGAAAAAAGACACCTGCCTGGCTGAGGTCTGCGCGTCTGCGGGGGCAAACAGTGTCACTTTGTGCCCCTGCGCGACCTGCTCTTCAACCAGCGTAAAAAGGACATTTTCCGTTCCTCCATAATTCTTGGGGGGAATACTAATCCACGGCGGAGCGATATGGGCAATTCTCAATGTTTTCTCCTTCACTCATTACAAAACCTCTGACACCCATCGTCAACACGTATTTCCTGACCATTCAGTTGTGATCACCTTCTTATTTTTTTGCCATCATTGGCTCTGCAATATTAGTGTACCAGTAGGACTGGAGAGATATATTAGAAATAAAAGGGAAAATCGGGTAAGAATCTGCTGAGCCTTGTTTGCGCCAGGCGGACCTCCGCGCTGCATCATTTTCAGAAAAGAGGTGAAGAAAAACTCTTCATTAAAGAAGAGAGGTAATTCTAATATTCTCAGCATATTTTAATCTAGATGTTGTAGGATACACCAAACGGCACCAAAGGAGAGAGCTATGCCCATTGAGATCAAAGTCGGTCCACCGGTTCTTACCATCAGTCAGGGACGCACCTTCATGGTCTCGGACCTCACCGGCTATGTGGATTATAGTACGTTCCAGGGTATCTACATGGATGATACACGTTTCGTCAGTCACTACCATTTAGCCATTAACAATAACCCTCTACAGCTTATCAATTCCAGCCAACTGACGTTTTACTCCTCGCGCATCCATCTGACCAACCCGGCGCTCAATTTGCAGACTGGCCCCTTAGATCCCCAGTCGCTGCATGTAACGATTAATCGCAGGGTGGGTGAGAGTCTCCACGAGGACCTGGATGTGGCCAATTACAACAATCAGCGCGTGAAATTTTTGCTCGAGCTTTCTATTTACTCTGATTTCGCCGATCTTTTTGAGGTACGCGCCCAGAATATTGTGCGCCGGGGCCAGATCTTAACCGACTGGGATATTGAAAAGAAGCAACTGCGCACATCGTATGATCATATGGATTTCCATCGCGCGCTCTCCTATCACATCCTGGACGATGTGCTGGTCAGCTACTCCAACGGGCGTATCTGTTTTGAAATCGACCTGGAGCCAACTGAGCGCTGGCATACGTGTAGCGAGATTGTGATGGAGCGCGGCGAACAGGCCTCCGCGCCCGGCTGGGATCATTGTTGCCGTCTAAACGATGCATCGTCTACCCTGGACAAACCTTCCGACAAAGATAAACGCGAGCACTGGCAAGGGCGCTGTACCGGTCTGACAAGCAGCAACAATAATTTCGCCCGCATGTATCATCAGGCAGTAGACGATATGCGGGCCTTGCGCATCTATGACATGGATATTTCGGATGATGTCTGGGTGCCAGCAGCCGGTGTGCCCTGGTTTGTCACGCTTTTTGGGCGCGACAGTTTAACCGTCTCCTATCAGTGTATGCTGCTTTCACCTGGCTTTGCCCTGGGCGCGATCAAACGCCTGGCTGATTATCAGGCGAGCGAGCGCGACGATTGGCGCGACGCCCAGCCCGGCAAAATTTTGCATGAGATCCGCTTCGGCGAGCTGTCCTATTTCCGGCGCGTCCCTTTCACTCCCTACTATGGCACAGCCGATGCTACGGTCCTTTATCTCATTATGCTTTCAGAAGTGTACCGTTGGACAGGTGATCTCAGCCTGATGCAGGAGTATCGCGAGGTGGCGGAACAATGCCTGGCCTGGATTGATGAGCATGGCGACCTGGATGGGGATGGGTACCAGGAGTATAAAACCTTCTCCGATCCAGGCTATGAAAATATGGGCTGGAAGGACGCCGGGGACGCGGTAGTCTACGCCGATGGCACGCAGGTCAAACAGCCGAAAGCCCTCTGCGAATTGCAAGCCTATGTCTATGATGCTAAATTGCGCATGGCGGAAATCTTCGAGGATCTCGGTGAGTCTGAGCGCGCGCAAAAGCTCTTGCACGAGGCAGAAACGCTCAAGACGCGCTTCAACCAGGATTTCTGGATGGAGGATGAGGGCTGCTTTGCCTTTGGCCTCGATGCCACCAAAAAGCAGATTACTCCGGTTTCTTCCAACGCCGGACAATGTCTGTGGAGCGGCATTGCCGACCCCGATAAGGCTGCGCGCACCGCGAAACGACTCTTACAGGACGATATGTGGAGCGGCTGGGGTATTCGCACCCTGACCGAGCACAATCCCGCCTACAATCCTTTCTCTTACCAGCGCGGCTCGGTCTGGCCGCAGGATAACGGAATTATCGTTGACGGATTTAAGCGGTATGGGCTGATTAAAGAAACGTTTCAAGTTATTCGCGGCGTTTTTGACGCCTTTGAGCACTTTGAATCGTTTCGCCCGCCAGAAGTCTTCGCGGGTGTCAGGCGCACAGAAGATTTTGACTTTCCGGTCCTCTATCCCAGTGGGGCTAATATCCCCCAGGCCTGGGCTACTGGCTGCATCTTCCACATGCTACGCATTCTGCTTGGTTTGCGCGCAGACGCCCCCCACGGTCGTCTCTATGTGCAACCAACCCTACCCGATTGGCTGCCCGATCTGGAAATTACACGGCTGCGCATTGGCACCAGCACGCTCCACCTGCGCTTCTGGCGCGAGGGGGGAAAATCGTGCTGGCGTGTGATAAGCAATCAATCCGCCACAAAAGATGAGGCCATCAAAGTCCTGGATGAGCCAGGTGCCGGAGGCTAACTTACAATCTGCACGGTTGTGCCCATTGCAATCGACTTGTAGAGCCAGTACGCGATATTGAGCGGTGAGTTGATACAACCGTGCGAGCCGCTTTCATCACCAAATTCAGGATCGTGATGCGGCAGGTTGGTGCCAGGCCCATAGACGCTGCGCCACGCGGAATCGTGGATAAAGATTCCACCCTCGGTCAGTTGCAGCGCGTAATTGATATGCTCAGGAGCGTAGTGCAGATTTGAACCCGCCGGCGGCCCAAAGTAACGGTTCGTCGTTTTGCCGATGACCTGAAATGTCCCGGTTGGCGTATAAGCCTGAGGCATGCCTGTTGTCACCAGCGAAACAAAAACAACCTGTCCTTTGTTATAGACCGTTAAATTCTGTTTTGAAATGCTAATCACGATCAGGCCGTCCTGCGCGGAAATCGACATCAGAGGCACGCTCGGACCAGTATAAGGGTGCCACGGCGGGGTCGTGGCAGTAGCAGTAGCGGTAGGCGTAGCTGTAGGCAGGCTCGCTACCTGCGCGTTGGCGTCTGAACCATGCCGCTGACCAGGAGCTGCTGATGTGGGGCTGCTATTCGCGTGATTGGTGAGGCTGGGGGCGGCATTGGCGTGCATATACCAGTATCCGCCGCAGCCCAGGAGTAGCAACGCGCAGAGGACAGCGCATGCCAACGTGCGGATACGCCGATGTTTGCGGCCCTGTTTCGTCTTTGCCTGCCTCTGCGTAACAGTTGCCCTTTGCTCAGGTGCTGCCTGATCGCGTTGAGAAACAACGCCGCGCGCAGTATTGCCGCGCTGTATCTCCAAATTCGACGCTGAGTTCGCGGGCCGCTGGCTCATTGCCTGCAAGATAGGTGAGGGTGGTTGCCCAAAACCGTGCCACGCGTTCGCCTGCCCCATCCCTTGCACCGGGTTGGCAGACTGCTGCCCTCGTTCCTGAAAGGCATGTGTGGGTCGCTGATCCATGTTTTGAGGCGCCAGGGCAGATTGCTGTGCCGCCCGCTGCCCTGTACTTTGAAATGACTGTGTGGGCGTTTTGCCCATGCCCTGAAGTGGACGCTTAAATTGTGAACACATATGTTTCTATGCTTCCTGCTGATTTTTTACGCTGCAACATCCTTCTGTGCTTTACCACCCGACGTGCCTTCTCCACCTTCCCGTATAGATATCGCGCAACCCTCAGTATTCCCTGCCAGGTGGCACTCTGTTCCAGCGCTGTCATAAAAGATCCGGCCTCTCGCGTTTTTTTATCAGGCCGGGAAAAGACCATCGTTGATCTTCTCATTTTAAAAATAGATATGCATAGATTAATATACCGTAAAGAATGGCAGAGCGTTGCATCCTGATGCGGCCAATAGCCTGAAAGGACTATTTATCCATCCACAAGTACGGCTTCTCGACTCGCCAGGCATGATATAATGCAGCTATGTCCATGCTATCTACATCACAAGTACAACCACATACACAGACGCGCAAAACGGATCTACTGGGACTGAGCCTGCCCCAGTTGCAGGCGTGGCTGACGGAGCGAGGCGAGGCGCCTTTTCGCGCCAGACAGATCTATCACTGGCTCTATACGCGCCTGGCTAGCAGTTTCGCGGAAATGAGCAATCTACCGCGTGCTCTACGCGAACGTCTCAACGCAGAAGCCTGTATTGGCCCGCTGATCGCGCGCAGTGAGCAGCATTCCAAAGATGACCGCACGCGCAAAATTTTGCTGGAGTTAGAGGACGGCAAGCTGGTCGAGTCGGTTCTGATGCTCTATCCGCCGCTGGGCGAGAGTAGTGAGCGCGCCACCGTCTGCGTCTCGTCGCAGGCGGGCTGTGCCTATGGTTGCACCTTTTGCGCCACCGGCCAGATGGGCTTTGATCGGCATCTCAGCGCGGGCGAGATTGTCGCGCAGGTGCTCTTCTTCGCCCGCGAACTGCGCGCCGAACCCTGGGCCGCGCGTGGACTGCCGGGCAGTAAGCCCATCGATCATATCACCAACATCGTATTGATGGGCATGGGCGAGCCACTGCACAACTACGAGAACGTCCTGTGTGCGCTGCGTATCCTCAACAGTCCCGACGGCTTTGGACTGGGCGCGCGCCACATGACCGTCTCAACTGTGGGACTGGTCCCGGCTATTCGCAAACTGAGTCAGGAGCAGTTGCAGGTTAACCTGGCCATCTCGTTGCACGCGCCCACCGATGAGTTACGCAGCAGCACCATGCCGGTCAATCGCAAGTACCCCTTAAAAGAGTTGCTGACCGCCTGCCAGGACTATATCGCCGCCACGCGCCGCCAGGTGACCTTTGAATATGTCCTGCTGGCTGGAATCAATGACACGCCTGCGTATGCTCACCTGCTCGGTGAGTTGCTGGCCCCGCTGCGCCAGTTCGCCCACGTTAACTGTATCCCCGTTAATGCCACCACTGCTGCCTATCGTCCACCCACTGGCGAAACCATCCGCGCCTTTCGGGAGATCCTGCGCGCGCACGGCGTCAGCAACACCGTACGTGCCGAAAGAGGTGACGACATCGCCGCCGCCTGCGGTCAACTGCGCACGCGCTTCGAGAAGAGTAAAGAATAAGCTATGGTGCTGGAAAAAATTTTTTTTTAAAAAATTTTAGAGCAACAAAAAGTATTTTAAAGCCAAAACTCAACACAAAAAGCTTGGGGCCCCCAAAAATGGTGCCAAACACAATTTTTCGAGCACCATAGCTTATTAAACGGCAAAATACCCCAAAAAAAGACGGGGCCGCGCTGCTCTGCAAGAGAATCTCGCGGTCCCCGATTGTCACATGACACATTACTTGGGCAGTTTTCCCATTGTGCGCACGCAACGTGTGCAGATATGGACGGTGCGCATCACACCATTTATTTGGAGGCGACGACGCTGCACATTCAGCACAAAGCGGCGGCGAGTGCGGCGCTGCGAATGGCTCACATTGTTGCCATGCATTGGTTTGCGCTCACATATTTCACAACGACCTGACATTTTGAACGTTTCCTTCCAGCAATTTTTTAAGGGCATGCGAACTGAGCACCCCTCTTCTCTTATCTCAGGTCCCTTCCCTTGACTGCGCAACGGACCTGTGATATGTTCTTTTCAATCTGTTTTCTCTCTCAGAGAGATAGTATCTGAGAAGAAAAGCCATCGCCGGGCATCACCTCTAGAGGGATACCTGAGCGAGCAGATCCTTGCGAGTATATCATGTTTCAGCTCGCACTGGCAAGAGCGAAAGAGAAAAAGCCCGCGTATGTCAAAAACACCAGCTATCCAGCCCCGGCAGGGGGTACGGCCCCTGGGCAGAATCGAAGTCCTTCCCAACGCTATTCATAGCATTGCAGTACGCGCGATTACCGAATGCTATGGCGTCGTGGGCATCACCTCGCCACGTATGCACAACGGGCGCGCGGTTCTGTTGTCCCCGGAGCAGTGTAATCAGGGTGTACGGGTGCGTGTGGTCGATGAACAGATTATCATCGACGTGTATGTTGCCTTAGAATATGGCCTGCGTATCACCGAGATTGCTCAGAATATTATGAGTAGTGTGAAATTTTTGGTGGAGAATATGCTCGGCACGCCTGTTTCACAGGTGAACGTGAATGTGCAAGGTCTGGGCGATGTCACGGAATACCAAACAACTATCTGAATTGAAAAGACAGGGGATTCCTGGCTCAGGAGAGGCCAGGGATACCCAGGAGTCACTATGCAGGATCAACCATCACGTCCCTTACGGAAATTTGCGCGGCGCATCAGTGTGTTTGATGGCCAGGATCTCAAAAAGGCGCTGCTGAGCGGGGCCGCCTGGTTGGAGGAACATCGCGAGCAGATCAATGCTCTGAATGTCTTTCCCGTGCCCGACGGCGATACCGGCTCGAATATGTCCAAGACCATGCAGGCGGCGGTGAAAGGCATTGAGAATAGCGAGGATCATTCTGCGGCGGTGATCTCGGCTAAACTGGCTCATAGCGCGTTGTTAGGGGCACGCGGCAACTCAGGCGTGATTCTCTCGCAGATTTTGCGCGGGCTGGCTCTGGGTCTGGAGAAGAAGACGACCTTCACAGCCTCGGATCTGGCACAGGCGATGCAGGAGGCTCAGCGGCTGGCGTATCGAGCGGTGATTAAGCCGGTGGAGGGAACAATCCTGACGGTGGTGCGCGAAACCGCCGAGGCTGCGAAGGCTAGCGTGGAGCGTGATAGCGACCTGGTGGCTTTGTTACAAGATATGGTCATCGCCGCTCGTCAGTCAGTGGCACGCACGCCTGATCTGCTGCCCGCGCTCAAACAGGCAGGCGTGGTCGATTCGGGCGGCCAGGGGCTTTGCACAGTGCTGGAGGGGATCTGGCGCTATGTGCGTGGCGAGGCGGGTGCGCAGATGCCTGCCACACCACATGCTCAGCCGGCCGAGGTGAAAAAGGGCGTGGTGACGGTCGAGGAGGAGTTTGGCTATGAGGTGGTCTTTCTCTTGCGCGGCGAGCAACTGGACGTGGAGGCGATCCGCCAGAAGATCATCGATATGGGCGGTGTTTCCACTGTGGTCGCGGGCGATGAGAAGATGCTCAAGGTTCACACCCACACCGAGCAGCCTGGCACAATCCTCGACTATGGGGTCAGCCTGGGCAGCCTGCTCGATATCAACATCGAGAATCTACAAGAGCAGAGCCTGACTTACGCCGCCGAGAGTGCTGCCGAACACGCCGCACCCCCTGAGCCAGAAAAGCTGTCCATCGCCACCGTAGCAGTGGTCGCAGGCCACGGCTTTATGGAGGTCTTCAAGGGACTGGGCGTCAACGCTATTGTCTCAGGTGGCCAGACCATGAACCCCAGTACCGAAGAGCTGCTGGAGGCCGTCAAGAACGCTCCGTCCGATAAAATCATCATTCTTCCCAACAATAGCAACGTTATTTTAAGTGCGCGCCAGGTTGTCAACCTCAGCGACAAAGAAATCTCCATTATTCCCACCGAGACTATGCCCCAGGGCATCGCAGCATTGATGGGCTTCAATTTCTCCGCCGATTTCGAGAGCAACTGCCAGGTCATGACCGAGGCCGCGCGCAATGTCCAGACTGCCGAGATCACCGTTGCGGTGCGTTCGGTGCAAATGGGGGGCTTGCGTGTACGCGAGGGTGATTATATTGGAATCGTGAACGGCAATCTGGCCATCGCGGGCGAGCATATGGAACGAGTGCTCGACGAGTCGCTCAAACGTATGCAGATCGAGCAGCTTGAGATCGTCACGCTCTATTTTGGCGAGGGTATCACCTCATCCCAGGCCGAGGAAACGGCCAGGCGCATCAAGAGCCGCTACATGCAACTTGAACTTCAGGTAGTCAATGGCGGCCAGGCCCATTACGCCTATATTATCTCGGCGGAATAAGTCTGTGTGCCATAGATGATATCAGGCGAGCATTCAAAAGAATGTTCAGGTCTTATTTTTATTTTCCTGCTATTCAGGAGGAGCACGTATGGTTGTTCGTATTGTCACCGACAGCACCGCGGACCTGCCGGCAGAG
>CAXUEY010000114.1:0-19662 GCA_964250225.1 uncultured Ktedonobacteraceae bacterium
GCCCTGATCCATGCCTTCTTTCAGCAAATCTTGCAGGCGGTGCTCGTATTGATCGCGCAGAGCGATGATGTTGTCGCGATTCTCGCCCTCCAGCGCGCGGATCTCGGTATCGATAATAAAAAATTCCGCCTTGTAGGACGTGTGCAGGCGAATATGACTGGCGATAGCCTCGCAGAGCCGCTCCGGGACACTGCTTGGTAGAGCAATCACGCGCTCGATATTCGTATTCAACTGGCGCATATGCGTATCCATAATCTCGACGAGCAGGGCCTGCTTGCTGGGGTAATAATAGTAAATACTCGCGGCCTGAATCCCGGCCACGCTGGCAACGTCGCGTAAGGGAGCCGCGTGATAACCCATCTTCGCGAAAAGTTGCACGGCGGCAGCGCGAATCTTTTCGCGCACAGAACGCGTATCAAGATCAGGCAGCATAAGTATCCACTCCTCTTTTCTCTACCAAACCAATTTTGTTCTCTGCCCGCATTTTACCAGAAAAGCTGCCAGCCGCATAGTTATGGCTTATGTTAGATGATATACTAGAGTCAATCCTGGCTGCAAGTTTTTAGGAAGGATACAGCATGGAATTGCGAGAAGACCTGACCGAATTGGCGAAATGCTATAGCATTGTGGATGCGCGCAATCGGCGCTGGAACAATGGCAATACCCCCTTTCAAATTGTCACGCGCCTCTGCGAAGAGGCTGGTGAAATCGCGGCTGCGGTCAACCATTTTGAGGACGTGGGCGTCAAGCGTCAGAAGCATGGTGAACCCAACAAGCAGGCGCTGGCCAAAGAAGTGATGGATGTCATCACCAACGCGCTCGCGATTGCCCGGTACTATGGCATTGAGCAGGAACTAAGCGAGACGATTGAACAGAGCTATAGCAGATGGCAGCAACCAGACGAGCTATAATTCATTGTATCGCCAATAGACATCGATTTCACTGAAACATAACCATAATATAACACTACCTTAATGCAAGTAAGCTATATTTTGTTGTGATGAGCTAAATTCGCTTAATGAGCTCATGAAAGAAACGGAGAAACAAATGATGCTTACAGAAAAGCTCTTCCAAGTGCGCGGGAAACCCTCTATTTCGTGGTTCGGCTGGCTGGCGATTGCTCTTGTACTTATTTTAACCGGTTGCGGCGGCACGCCAACGACAACGGCCTCTGCCAACCCTGCTGCTGCTGGCGGCCAGGGCGGGAATTACGGACTCGCAGCGCTGCCCGGTTACCAGATTTCCTTATTTGCCTCCAGTACATCAAAATACACCAATCCAGATGCGATTGAGGTCGATAATGGCCATGTTTTTATCGATTATCAAAACACGACTGCCAAAGATTGCACCGACAAGAATAGCAGTACGGTTGTCGAATACACAATGGACGGTAAGGTCGTGAAAACTTTCAGCATCCCAGGGCATAGTGATGGAATGCGGGTCGATCCCACAACTCATTTGCTCTGGACCACCTCGTGCGAGGATGGCAACCCAAAGATGGCCACGATTGATCCCACGAGCGGAACCGTTACCGCCTACACCTTCACCCAAACCCCGCATGGTGGTGGCTACGACGACCTCTATTTTCTCAATGGTATGACCTTTCTCGCGGCCTCCAACCCCACGCTCGATAGCAACGGGAACAACGTCTTTCCCGCGGTGGATCAGATCACACTGAGCAATGGCCAGGCCGTTCTCAAGCCTATTTTGATGGGCAACGCTACAGCTACTGATAATACTACGAGTCCAGCTTCTCAGGTGACGCTCAATCTGACTGATCCCGACTCGCTGACCACCGATGGTAAGGGTAATCTCGTCCTGATCAGCCAGGCCGATTCGGAGATAGTCATCCTAAGCAATCCCGGTACCGCGCAGCAGAGCGTCAGCCGTATTCCCGTGGGCACGCAATTGGATGACACGGTCTGGGCAACCTCGACGCAGGGCCGTTTGTTGGTGAGCGATGCAGGCGTTGGAAATACCTACTGGATACAACCCACACACTTTGTTCCTAACGCAATCTACACCGAGATGCCTAGCGACTCCGGTGTTGGGGGAACCGTTGGCGTGGTTGATCCATCCACTGGCTTTATCACGCCGATTATCATTGGTTTCGTCAGCCCAAGTGGAATGCTCTTTGTTCCCAATTCCTAGATCTGGTTTTATCTGGGAAGGTGCTGCGCTCCACCAGTGCGAATATGCCCGCGCGCTCGACAAATATCAGCAGGTGGTGGAGCGCAACCCCTAGCATAGCCTGGTCTACGGCAGGCGACCGAGTGCTCATAGATTGCCTGAGTCTCACCAGAGACCATAACACATCCAATTGCCCTGGTCGTTTTTACGCGCCTGTACATCGGTTCTGCTGAATTGCCACATACACACGAGTGTCATGTCTATCTTTTGCGTACATACCCAGGTGTTCCCCACGATTTCTGCCGCAGGCACGCCAAAGTAGCCCTGACGTGGATCTTTACAGTACCCATCCATATCGTTTATCCCTCCAACTACATTCCCACGCGCATCATAACAGTTCCCCGTATCGAGATCCTTCGGATTCGTGAGCTGAAAATGGAGACCGGTTGTCTCATGTTGCCAGTTGCAGGCAAGATCCAGATTGATAGTTGAAGAACAAGCCACATCGGCATTATTCCCTTGATACCCAAGAGAGCGACAGTATCTGCCGAGATCCACGCCGTTCAGTTGAGTGAAATGCGTGACCGGAAGACTCTGCACAAGAAGCCAAACGATGAAGCCCAGGAGAACTACCGTGGTGACGAGAGCATAATATGGAGACACCGCAGCGACAACCTTTCTGAACTGCCCAGGATCTGGTTGTTCTTTTGCGCTATCTGTGGATGTCCTTTTTGTGGATACATTCTTAGAGGGGAGATCCGTCAGTGTCTTTTCAGGATCAAATGCCTCGACAGCTTTTGTAAAGGCGGTAACCAGGCCTTTTACGGTGGCGTAGCGATTCCCAGGGTTCTCATCAGTCGCCCGTTGGAGCACTCGCTTTACTTCAGAAGGAAGCAGGGTAGGAAGTGTACTCTCTGTTCCTCGCAAGATACCAAGTACTTCTTGTGGCTTGCGACCGGTCAGCATCACACCAATGACCAATCCTAAAGTGTAAATGTCACTGCGTATGCCGGGTTTATCTTTGGTGGGGCCACGTTGTTCTGGCGCCCAATACCCAGGAGCTCCAGCAAAGTTCGTGGGATCAGCCCGGCCATCTGCATCAATGACGTGCGCCAGGCCAAAATCGGCCAGCACAATGCGCCACTCCGTTTTTCCTTTGAGTGTTCGTGCCTCTTCCACGAGAATATTGCGTGGTGTAACATCGAGGTGGGCATATCCAGCAACCGTGTGAATATAGGTGAGTGCTTCCTCAATAGGTCGCAAAATCTCTAAAGCGGTAAGCAGATCCATCCCATCGGGGTAATCGTCATTCAGAAGGGTTTGCAGGGTCTTCCCTCGGATATATTCGATGACGAGGTATCCCTCCTCCGCGTTAAAGTCGTGGACGCCAGCGATATGATCGTGCTTCAAACCTGCCTGGATGTGTGCTTCGCGCTTAAAGCGTTCGCGAAAGCCAGGATCTTGTTTGACCAGATCCTGGCGAATTTGTTTGAGTGCCCACTGCCGTCCAAGATTATCCTCGACCAGATAAACCTGAGCAAATCCCCCATGACCAAGTGACCTGATTATTTTGTATATGCCGAACATGTAGGGTGGGTGGTTCTCCATGCCTGATACTCCTTTTCCTCAGCGATAGAGAGGTCTCTCTTTTACTCAAACAGGTTGAGTGTGAAATGAGAAAACGGGTTTTGTACAAACTCACCCAATTCACTCCTCATTCAATACCAATCGCTGTACTTTTTCCAAACACTTGCGTAATTGCACAGCGGTCAGGTGGAGATGCTTGAGAATCAAGTCAAAATGCTCGCCTGGAATGATATACGCCTCTCCGTCCTGCACGCGCTCGGTGTTGACTTTGCCCCACAAGGCCCGGCGACTGTTGTGTTTGACGCTTGCCCAGAAGAAGGTGACTTTCCCTGGATAGGCGCGATGCTGGTAGGCGGCGGCGGCCCAGGCGTAAATACCGGTCTCATCCAGCCGCAACTCTTGCCTGGTGCGCGCAAAGGGGAGCTGGCCCCAGTTTTTGGGGAAGGTCAGCCGGATCAGATGGCGCATGCGCAGAAACCAGTCTAACTGCTTATCCAAAGGCAGGCGCAGGAGACCACCCACGACCTGGATCAACTGGCGCGAGAAGCGCAGAGAGAAGGGCGCGACCCCCGGCTCGATTAGTGCCAGCAGGTCCACGCTCTCGCCCTGAGCGCGCAGTTGTTGCGCCATCTCGAAGGCCAGCACGCCGCCGTTGCAAAATCCGCCCAGCAGATAGGGGCCGCGCGGTTGAACCGCACGCAAAGCCGCAATATGCGCAGCCGCAATAGTTTCGCAGGAAGGGGCGGCCGCGAGACCGACGAATTTGTAGGGTTCGAGCACGTAAAACGCTTGTGCAAAACCCAACAGGCGCGCTAAGGTGAAGCAGTAGAAAGACGTGCCATCCCAGTTGCCGTGTAAAAAGAAGAAAGGGCGCCCGCTCTGATTGGCCTGCACAGTGACCACTGGCACGCGCGCGCTGCTCTCCGCCGGCCCCAGGTCTGGTGGTGAGAGCGGCTCATCCTGCAGGAGAACCACGGCAAGCTGTTCAATAGTAGGATGAGCAAAGAGGGTGGCGAGCGCGAGCTTTTTCTGAAAAACCTGCTCGATGCGGCTGAGCAGGCGCGCGGCCAGCAGCGAGTGTCCTCCCAGATGGAAGAAGTTATCCTGAATGCCCAGCGACTCTACGTGGAGCAACTCTTGCCAGATCTGGAGCAGTTGATAATGGACGAGCAAGGTTGGGGCCGCCAGGGTGGTCGCGGGCGAGATGCGGACCGCTTCTGGGGCTGGCAGCGCTTTGCGGTCCACCTTTCCATTGGGCGTGAGGGGCAACGCTTGTAGAAGCACAAAGGCCGAGGGCAGCATATACGCCGGCAGGGATTGCGCGAGATGGCCGCGCAACGTCTGAGCTGTGGGGGCGCCCTGCTCTGTGGAGATCACATATGCCACCAGCGAGGGTTCGCCAGGGAGATCTTCCCGCACCACCACTAGCGCCTGATGGACAGCGGGATGGCGTTCCAGCGTGGCCTCGATCTCCCCAGGCTCGATGCGGAAGCCACGGATTTTCACCTGCTGATCGAGACGTCCCAGCAGTTCAAGCGTGCCATCTGCCCGATACCGTGCCAGATCGCCAGTTTTGTATAAACGCGCCTCTGCTGCCCTATCGAAGGGATGCTGGATAAAGCGCGCCGCGGTCAGTTCGGACCGCTTGAGATAGCCGCGCGCCAGGCCAGCGCCTCCGATATACAATTCGCCCGGCACACCGATGGGAACCGGTTGTAGAGCGGGATCGAGCAGGTACATCTGGGTATTGGCGAGAGGACGCCCAATCGAGATCATCTCACACGCCGGGGTAATCTGAGCAAAGCTGGACCAGATGGTTGTCTCGGTGGGACCGTACATATTCCAGAGCGAGGCACATTTAGGCAACAGTTGGCGCGCCAGGTCAAGGGGGAGCGCTTCACCGCCGCAGAGGATTTTCAAGCGCGGCCCTCCCTGCCAGCCCGCGTCTAGCAGCAGGCGCCAGGTAACTGGCGTCGCCTGCATCACCGTCGCGTGTATGGCCGTCAACTGTTCAGCCAGAGCCGACCCATTGGCCGCAACCTCACGGCTGGCGACGACAAGGCGCGCCCCCACGCACAGCGGCAGGAAGAGTTCGAGGCCCGCGATATCGAAGGAGAGTGTGGTCACGGCCAGCAGGGTATCATCAGCGTTCAGGCCCGGCTGCTGGCGCATGGAAGTCAGGAAGTTGACGACCGCGCGATGGGGGATTTGCACGCCTTTGGGTTGGCCAGTGGAACCAGACGTATAGATGACGTAGGCCAGATTGGTAGATTGCACGGGGGCCTGCGGATTCTCCTCGCTTTGCTGCATCAGGAGCGCAGCATCGGTATCCAGGCAGACGAATCTGGCCTGCTCACAGGAAAGCTGAGTAGAGAGATGGTGCTGAGTGACGATGATGGCCGTCTGGGAATCTTCCAGCATAAAGACGAGACGCTCAGCGGGATAGGTCGGGTCCAGCGGGACATACGCCCCACCCGCTTTGAGGATACCGAGCAGCCCGATGAGCATCTCCAGCGAACGTTCCACACACAATCCCACCAGTGTCTCTGGACCCACCCCCAGGTGACATAGATAATGAGCCAGCCGGTTCGCCCGCGCATTGAGTTCGCGGTAGGTCAACTGCGTATCTTCGTAGACGACCGCCACGGCTGTGGGCGTGCGGGCGGCCTGTTCCTCAAAGAGTTGCTGCACACACGCTGTGTCGGGATACTCCACCTGGGTGGCGTTCCATGTGACCAGAAGTTGCTCGCGTTCTGGGGATGTCAGCAGAGGCAATTCGCTGAGGCGCTGCGCCGGGTTAGCCACGATGCCAGCCAGCAGGGTTTGCCAGTGCCCAACCATACGTTCAATAGTGGAAGCATCGAACAGATCGCTATTGTATTCAAAGCGGCCAATCAGACCCTCTGGCCGGTCGTCGAGTTCGAGGGAGAGATCGAATTTAGAGGTACCCACCGTCACATCCATCTGAGTCAGGGTCCAGCCTGAAGGCACAATGGTCAGCGGCGGCTCCAGCGTGAGGAGAACTTGAAAAAGGGGATTCACGCTTAAATCGCGCTCTGGTTGCAGCTCTTTGACGAGGTACTCAAAGGGCACTTCCTCGTGAACCACGGCTGATGCGATGACGGCTCGCATCCGCAAGAGGAACTCACGGAAAGGCGGGTCGCCGGAGAGGTCAGTGCGCAAGACCAGCGTATTCAGGAAATAGCCCATGAGTTGCTGCAATTCCGTGCGCGTGCGACCCGCCGTGGCGGTGCCGATCAACAGATCCTCCTGGCCTGTATAGCGATAGAGGAGCGTCTTGAAGGCGGCGGCCAGGGTGGTGTAAAACGTCACGCCTGCCTGACGGCTGAGCGCTTTTAACGCGTCTGTCAGGGCTTTGGAGAGCGCGAAAGGTCGCATGGAGCCGCGAAAGGTCGAGACAGACGGGCGGGGTCGATCTGTCGGCAGTTCCAGCGCGGCGGGAGCGTTGGCGAGCTGCTGTTTCCAGTACGCCAGGTGCTCGTTGAAGGCCGCTGCCTGAACCTGTTCACGCTGCCATTGGGCGTAATCGGTATATTGAAGATCGGGCGCGGGCAAAGATACGGGCCGGTCAGCCAGCAGCGAGGCGTAAACCGCGGAGAGTTCGGGTAGAAAAACCTGGTAGATCGCCACACCGTCAAAAATAATGTGGTGGATGGTCAGAAACAGGCGATACATCTCATCATCCAGGCGCACCAGTTTGGCGCGCAGCAGAGGCCCGTTCGCGAGATCAAAGAGAACGCAGGCATCGTCAGTTGCCACGCGGAGAGCCTCAGCCTCACGTTCGTCTTCTGGCAAACAACGTAGATCCGTCACTGGCAGCTTTAAAAGCGTAGGTGGGTGGATGCGCTGCACTGGTAAGCCATCCACCAGGGGAAAGCTCGTGCGCCAGGCCGCGTGTCGCCGCAGGATTTCATATAAACTCTGTTCAAACACCTCGACATCGAGTGGTCCGGGCAGGTGAATAGTCACGCATTCGTTATATACGGGCTTATCTGGCACAAGCTGTGAGAGAAGCCAGATCTGCTGTTGCCCAAAAGAGAGGGGTGCGGTCTCACCTGTAGTATAGTGTTTGATCGAACGTGTACGGGTTTCCTGGGGAGATAGAGAGCCGCGCAGATATTTTGCAAGGAGCGCCTGCCTGGCCTCAGAAAGCTCTATTTTCTCTGGCATTGAATCCTATCCATTCGTATTCCAATATGATTACGTTATAAGGCGACCTTTTTAGTAGAGAAGACGATCCAGATAACCGCCTGTTAAAAAGCCACCGGCAGCGAGATCAACCCGCGCAGGCCCAGATTTTCGCGCCAGGTCACCGGCCCTGGTTTGAGGCGCAGGTTGGGCATGCGCCGCAATACCGTCTCAAAGGCCACCTGTCCCTCAATGCGCGCCAGGGGGGCGCCGAAGCAGAAGTGACTGGCCCAGGCGAAGGCCACGTGCCGATTATCCTGGCGGCAGATATCAAGCCGATCAGGGTCGGGGAAACGCGCGGGGTCGCGGTTGGCCGCGCCCATCACCGCGATGACCGCCTGGCGTTTACGAATCGTTTTTCCACCCAACTCTCCATCGTCGGGGGCCAGGCGCGCTGTATGCTGGCTGGGACTCTCGTAACGCAACAATTCCTCAACCGCCGAGGGAATCAACGATAGATCTGCGCGCAGTTTTTCCAGCTGATCGGGATGGCGCAAGAGCGTCAACAGGCCATTGCCAATCAGGTTGGTTGTGGTCTCCTGGCCGCCAACCATTGTCACGATGGTGTTAGCAATAATCTCTTCCTCGTTCAGACGGTCTCCATTCACTTCGGCCTGAATGAAGGCGGAGATCAGCCCCTCGCGTGGGTGGTTGCGTTGTTCGTGAATGGCGGCCTGGAAGTAGAGCACCATGTGTTCCAGGCTGTGCAGGGCCTTTTGAGCATGGTCGGGGTTATGTTGGAAATTGCCGAGCATCTGCGCAAAGTCCGAGGACCAGGAGGTCAACTGGCGCCAATCAGAGGTCGGCACCCCCAGCATTTCAGCTGTCACGATGGCCGGGAGAGGATACGCCAGGTCAGCCAGCACCTCCATCTCGCCCTTCTCCTGGGCCGCGTCGAGCAGTGTATTGGTGATCTCCTGAATATGCGAACGCAGCACGGCGACACGGGCAGGGGTGAAGGCCTTCGAGGCCAGACCGCGCACACGGGCATGGTCAGGTGGGTCCAGAAAGAGCATCTGGCGTACCATGACCTGGGCCAGAGGAGCCAGCTCCGCCATACCGAGCGCAGTTAGCTGTGCTGGCGTTGGGGTGCGGTCGGCGGAGAAGCGTTGAAAGACCGTCACCACATCCGCGTAGCGCGTCACGACCCAGGCATGCAGAAAGGGGTCCCAATGCACCGGGTCCTCGTCGCGCAGCCGCTGGTAGAGCGGATACGGGTTAGCCAGAACCGCTGGATCGAGCAGATGATAGAGGCTCAGTGGTGCCCGCGGCTTCTGAACAGGAGATTCCTGGCTTTTATCGATAGTCATTGTTTTTACTCCAGACCGACCAGCGCGGGATCTTCTGCTAGCAAACGTTGAATTTCATCTTCGCTAAACGTTTCCAACCTGGCGAGGACCAGTTGTTCAATCGCCGCTCCCAACTGGCGGATCGTGGGGGCCTCGAATAAGGTGAGCAGCGTCAGCGTCACGCCAAAGCTTGTAGCCACACGCATAATGATCTGCGCGCCCAGCAACGAGTGTCCTCCCAGCATAAAGAAATTCTCGTCTATACCAAGCTGTTCCAGACCGAGCAGGGGGGCCATGATCTCCATCAGGCGCGCTTCTGTCGGGGTAGTGGGCTGCGCGCTGACGCCCTCGCTCAAGGTGTTGCGCGCATCCGGCGTGGGCAGGGCAGCGCGGTCCAGTTTACCATTAGGCGTGAGGGGAAGCGCGTGGAGCTGCACAAAGAGCGCGGGCAGCATATAATCAGGCAACCGGGTTGCCAGGGTTTCGCGCACAGCCCTGGCCGTCACCTGCGCCTCTGGCACGAGCACGATATAGGCCACCAGACGTTTCTCGCCGGGCAGGTCTTCGCGTGCCACGACCAGGCTGGCCGAGATCGCGGGATGCCTATTCAAGGCCGCGACAATCTCACCAGGCTCAATGCGGTAGCCGCGAATTTTGATCTGGTGATCGACCCGTCCCAGAAAGGCCAGCTGACCATCAGGCTGGAGGCAGGCCTGGTCACCTGTGCGATAGAGCCGGGCTGCCGGGTCAAAGGGCGAGGTGATGAAGCGTTGCGCGGTCAGTTCGGGACGCTTGTGATAGCCACGTGCCAGACCAGCCCCCCCGATATACAGTTCGCCCGGCATGCCAGTGGGAACCTCTTGCAACTGTTCATCCAGAATAAACACCTGCGTATTAGCAATAGGCCAGCCCAGCGCCGGACGTTCCTGGGGCTGCGCCTGCGGAAGCACCTGCCCGGATGTTGCCACCACCGTGGCCTCCGTTGGACCATAATTATTAATCAAGGCAAAAGGCAGACTGGCTGGCGGATAGGTGTGGAGCGTATCGGCTCCGGTGAGCAGGTAGCGCAGCGCGAGCTTGGACGGCCACTCCAGGCCAAGCATGCTCTCGGCTAACGGTGTTGGCAAGAACGTCAGCGTGATCTGCTGCTCGACCAACCAGTCGCGCAGCGCCGTTGGCGTCACACGCGTCTCTTCCGAAGGCAACGAGACGCTCGCCCCACACGAGAGGTACGGCCACAACTCCCAACCGGTCGCGTCGAAAGCCGGACTCGCAAGCTGGGTGGCTCGATCCTCAGCGGTCACGCCAAAAGCGCGCTGATGCCAGGATACGAGATTG
This sequence comes from uncultured Ktedonobacteraceae bacterium, assembly GCA_964250225.1. Lineage (GTDB taxonomy): Bacteria > Chloroflexota > Ktedonobacteria > Ktedonobacterales > Ktedonobacteraceae > Paraktedonobacter. The sequence continues at coordinate 10,554 of CAXUEY010000114.1, forward strand.
AGCAGGTTGCTATGGGTAATCTGCACACCCTTCGGCTGACCCGTCGAGCCTGATGTATAGATGACATAGGCGAGATCGCGCGTTGTTACCGGCGAGGACGGGTCGCTTGTGCGCTGGCGGACCAGTTCGCCCGCGTCGCTATCCAGGCAGAGGATACGCGCCGCCTGCCCGCTAAAGTGCTCTTGCCAGCGGTGCAGAGTAATCAGCACAGGAGCCTGAGCATCCTGTACCATGTAAGTCAAACGCTCTGGCGGGTAGGACGGATCGAGAGGCACATAGGCGCCCCCGGCCTTGAGAATGCCCAGCAGCCCCACGACCATCTCCAGAGAACGCTCGACACACAGGGCGACAAGGGTGTCTGGCCCGACGCCAAGCTCCTGGAGGTAGTGGGCAAGCTGATTCGCCCGCTGATTCAGTTCGCGATACGTGAGGGTTGTAGCGCTATCTGCAAGCGCCAGCGCGTTGGGTGTAGCAGCAGCCTGGCGCGCGATACGTTGGTGAATACACACATCCTGTGCTGCATCTGAGAGAGTTGCATTCTTATTTATCAAATCAATAGCTCCCTGTAACTTCTCCCCATTCACATTTGTCTATTCAAAGTTGGGGTTACATATTGGCAAACAAAAAGGCATCGTGCAAGCATCAAGGAAAGCCAACCAATGAGAATGAAAGGTTTTGCATGAGCATTTTTACTGCTGACTTCTTTCAACGAACTGCACGATACGATGACGGCTATAAACTTGATCTGATCATAGCATTCGTGATATAGCAAACAGGTTGTTTTTTCTGTGTTTAAATGGTGTTGAAAAGCGACGTATACCTACACAAATATGCACTCCTGAATCATACGAATCCGCAATTCGGGTGAAGAGTGGGTAAGGGAAACCGAGAGATTTCACAGGGAACGAAACGGCCCGAATGTGGTAGAGTAAAAGCGTAGAGAGAACCCACTCAATCTAGAAAGTAGGCTGTTTTATGAGCACCCAGAACAGACAGGCGTTAAACAATCCAAAGTTTACTGGTGGCGAAGTGGCCCCTGCACTCCTGACCTCGTTGGAGTGGCGCGCCATCGGCCCCTTTCGCGGTGGACGTGTGGTAGCGGTGGCGGGCGATCCAGTCAACCCGCGCGTCTTCTATTTTGGTTCCACCGGCGGCGGAATCTGGAAAACCACCGACGGCGGCCAGTACTGGGAAAATATCTCTGATGGTTTCTTCAAACGAGCCTCGGTCGGCGCTCTCGCCGTGGCCCCGTCAGATCCAAACGTGATCTATGTGGGCATGGGCGAGACGACGATTCGCGGCAATGTCTCGCACGGCGATGGCGTCTACAGGTCCACCGACGGCGGGCAAAGCTGGACGCACCTCGGTCTGGAAGATACTCGTCAGATTGGCACGATCCGTATTCACCCTCACAACCCCGATCTGCTCTATGTGGCCGCGCTCGGACACGCGCACGGCCCCAATAGCGAGCGCGGCGTCTTCCGCTCCCACGACGGTGGCAAAAGCTGGGAGAAAATCCTGTTTCTGAACGATGAGGTCGGCTCGCACGATCTCGCGCTGGACCCCCACAATTCGCGCATTCTCTATGCCGTGCTCTGGCGCGCGCGACGCCTTCCCCATACCCTGAACAGCGGCGGCGATGGCTGCGGCCTCTACAAGTCTACCGATGGCGGTGATAGCTGGGTCGATATTTCCCATAATAAGGGCCTGCCCAGCGGTATGTTGGGCAAGATCGGCGTGGCTGTGTCGGGTGCCAAAAAGGATCGCGTCTGGGCCACCGTGGAGGCCGAGGACGGCGCGGTCTTCCGCTCCGACGATGCGGGCGCCACCTGGGAGCGCCTCTCGGATGCCAAAGAACTGCGCAAACGCCCCTGGTACTACCAGCACATTTTTGCCGATCCCCAGGACGCCGAGACGCTCTGGATACTCAACGAGCGCTGTCACAAGTCAATCGATGGCGGGCGGACCTTCACGCAGGTTTCCGTGCCACACGGCGACAATCACGATCTCTGGATCGATCCCCATAACTCGCAACGCATGATCTGCGGTCACGATGGCGGAGCCTGTGTCACCTTCAACGGCGCTGAGAGCTGGTCTTCGATCTACAACCAACCCACCGCCGAATTCTATCATGTCATCACCGATAACCAGGTACCCTATCGCATCTACGGCTCGCAGCAGGATAACACGACCATCACGCTGCCCAGTCGTTCGGACCTCGGTGCGATCATCCTCCCCGATTACTACGAAGTTGGCGGCTGCGAGAGTGGCTACATCGCGATCCACCCGGACGATCCCAATATCGTCTACGCGGGCTGTTACCAGGGATATATGACCCGCTACGATCATCGCACAAAACAGGCCCGCGATATCACGGTCTGGCCTGAGCCGTCCAGTGGCTGGGCTGCTCAGGATCTCAAATACCGCTTCCAGTGGACCTTTCCGATTATGCTCTCTCCGCACGACCCCACGGTGCTCTTCGCAACCGGTAATCACGTGTTCCGTTCGACCAATGAGGGGGCCAGTTGGGACGAGATCAGCCCCGATCTGACGCGCAACGACAAGAGCCGCATGGGACCATCCGGCGGCCCAATCACCAAAGATCTCGTCGGCACCGAATGCTACGGCACGATCTTCGCCTTTGTGGAGTCGCCTCTCAAGCAAGGTCTCTTCTGGGCCGGATCGGATGATGGGCTGCTCCACATTTCGGATGATGGCGGCCAGAACTGGCGCAACGTCACCCCCGCCGCCCTGCCTGAATGGGCGCTGGTCAGCATCATCGAGCCATCGCCTCACGATCCCGCCAGCGCGTATCTTGCCGCCACCTGCTACAAACTGGACGATTTCCAACCCTATCTCTACAAAACCAATGATTACGGTGAGACCTGGACAAAGATCACGACGGGCATCCCGGACAACGACTTCACGCGTGTCATTCGTGAAGACCCTGCCCGGCGCGGCCTGCTCTACGCCGGAACTGAGACGGGCCTCTACGTCTCCTTCGACGATGGAGCACACTGGCAAAGTCTGCGCTTGAATATGCCCGCTGTCCCCATTCACGACTTTGTGATCAAAGACGACGACCTGGTGGTCGCGACGCATGGTCGCTCGTTCTGGATTCTCGATGACCTTTCGCCCCTGCGCCAGATGAGCGATGAGGTACGTGTGGCCAATATGCATCTCTTCCAGCCACGCCCGACGACGCGTTTCCTGACGATATCTGGCTACGGCTCAGCGACAACTTCCGGCAAAAATTTCACCTTTCTTGGCCCGTTCCAGGTGACCTATCGCTCGCAGGAGATCGCCACGGGCGAGAAAGTGAAGAAATATCTCGATGCCGGTCCCAATCCCCCCGATGGGGTAATCGTCCATTACTTCCTGAAGGAGCAGCCACAGGGCGAGGTCACGCTGAGCTTCCTCGACGCATCCGGCACGCTCATCAAGGCCTTCTCCAGTGAGGAGAAGAAGGAACAGCCGCGCCCCGGCAGCGACGCGGGCAAGGAGAAGAAAGAGCCGAAGGAGCCGCGCGTGCCCAAAGCGGCAGGCGCTCAGCGTTTTGTCTGGGATCTGCGCTACCCCTATCCCACGGGCATCGAGGGCGACACAGAATCCGAGCGGATCATGAAAGGCCCGCGTGTGCCACCCGGCACCTATCAGGTGCAGTTGACAGTGGGCGATCAGGTCTCCACTCAACCTTTTGAACTGCTCAAAGATCCGCGCATCAGTGCCTCGCAAGAAGATTTGCAACAGCAATTTGACTTGTTGCAGGCCATCCGCGCAAAGGTTTCTGAAGTCCACGCGACGGTTAACACGGTGCGCAGTCTGCGCCGCCAGGCCGACGAATGGGAGCAGCGCACTATGGGACACCCCAGCCACGAGTCGCTAGTCGCCCTCGGCAAAGCGCTCAAAGATCGACTCACGCCTATTGAGGAGGGACTGCTTCAGCTTAAGGAGAAGGATCAGATGGATACGCTCTCCGAACCCATGCAGATCGCGGCTAAACTCGCTTCCCTCGCCGGCACAGTGGCCAGCGCCGATGCACCCCCGACTCGTCAGGCGCGCCTGCTCTTCGACGACCTCTCGGCTCGTGTCGCGACACTCACGCGCCAGATGCGCGAGATCATCGAGACAGAAGTAGCCGCGTTCAATAGCCGGGTTCGCGAGGCGAGCTTGCCAGCGATCATGCCCCCGCAGCCGGCAAGCGACGCGGCTTAGAGGACTCAGGGGCGAGCAAGCGTATAGTCGATTGCTCGCCCCTGTGCCTCGCCCTCACGCCTGAGCACGCTTTGGCCAGGCGTCGTGCTGGCGATTTCGCGGCCAGCTTTGAAGATATGCAGACGTGGCGGGAGCAGGCGCAGCGCTTCAAGCGCGTTGGCCGCGTCCAGGATCAGGAAGTCCGCGGGCTTGCCCTCTTCGATGCCGTAGCGATCCTGGATACGCAGGGTACGCGCCGCGTTGCTGGTAATCAGGTCAAGGACATCCTGGATCTCTGTGTAACCGCTCATCTGGCAGAGAAAGAGCGCGAGCTGAGCGGCGGCGAGCATATCGCCCCTGCCCAGGGGAAACCAGGGGTCCATGATCGAGTCGTGGCCCAGCGCGACGTTCACGCCGCTGGCCAGCAGCTCTTTGACGCGGGTAATACCCCGGCGTTTGGGATAGGTATCGAAACGCCCTTGCAGGATCACATTGTCAAACGGGTTGGCGATAACATTGACCTGGGCGCGGGCGAGCAGACGGATCAACTGGAACGCGTAGGCATCGTTATAGGCCTGCATCGCCGTACAGTGGCTGGCGGTGACGCGACCCTGCCAGCCATGTTCAAGAGTATCGACGGCCATAACCTCGGTAAAACGCGCGTGGGGATCGTCGCTTTCATCGCAGTGGCAGTCGATGTCGCGGTTGAACTCCCTGGCGAGGGCGAAGGCGTAATGAACGTCTTCGATCCCTCGCTCACGCGTCCCTTCATAGTGGGGAATGCCCCCCACAAGGTCGCAGCCCAATTCTATAGAGCGACGCATCAACTCGCGCCCATTGGGAAACGAAAAAATACCATCCTGCGGAAAGGCTACCAGTTGCAGATCACAGATATCACGCACCTCTTCGCGCACCTCCAGCAGGGCACGCAGGGCAGTCAGATTGGGATCGCAGATATCCACATGGCTGCGTATGTGCAGTGTGCCCTGCGAGACCTCCCATTCAATGGCTCTCAGCGCGCGTTGTTTGACATCCGCCACACTCAAGTTGGGTTTGAACTCGCTCCAGATCTGAATGCCCTCCAACAACGTGCCACTGGCGTTATAGCGTGGGTTGCCAACGGTCAGGACAGCATCGAGGTGGACATGTGCGTCGATAAAAGGCGCGGAGAGCAGGCGCCCGGCTGCGTCTATCTCGCGAGCAGCGTCTGTCTCGACAAGATCGGGGGCAATGCGGGCAAACTGGCCGTTCGCGACGGCGATATCGACGAGTCCCTCGCGGCGGTGTAGTTGAGCGTGGCGAATGAGCAGATCGTAATGCATAAACAGCCCTTCCTTATAAAATCAGAGGTATATGAGGTACAAAACCCGTATGTATATGTGGAAACTTGTAGCTCGCCTCACCCTTGCCAGTGGAACAGGGACGGGCACAGTATCTCCCCCGTATGATACTATTTTTGACGACGAATGCGCCTGCGTAAAAGCCAGGTGCGACTGGTAATTTGCTGCAATGACCAGTTATTGCCATCATGTGATTGTTCTTCTTCATCAAGTATACTCTGGAAGGAGGGCAGAATCAGCCCTTGTTTTGGGGGATATTCTCGCAGATGAGCAAGCATGTGAGGATCAGAGGAAGCATTTCCGAATGTGAGTAACCGAGCCACAAGTAGCGAGCTTGACGCATGCAACAAGCGAGCGCTATACTCTGGGCATGAAACGAACGCGTGTATTTTCGGCTGTGCTGCTCCTCCTGATGCTGTTGAGTGTGCTGCTGGTTGCGTGCGCGCCCGGCAGTCTGGGCAACGAGGGGATCGCTTTTGTGCGCGATGGCAAGTTGTGGACCATCGATCCCAACGGGGCCAATGCTTTTATGGCTGTGGCGCAGGATACGCCCGTGCTGGGTTATGGACTCTCGCCCGATCACCGGCGTTTTGTCTTCCGCGCTCTGGATAGCGATTTCGCCAAAACCTCGGTGGGTCAGCATCTGGTCGTCAATCCCATCACCGGCCTGGTCGGTGACGTGCCGGGCTCGTTGAATACCATTGGCATCGATGGCGGCTCACCCATCCCCATCATCCCCTCCGATCCCCATCTGGCCCACAGCGCTGCCTGGTGGACCCCTGATGGCATCCACCTGCTCTATCGCGAAGGCGCCGACTCGACACTGGCCGCGCCCGACCTGGTGACGTGGTGGGTCTCGCAGGACGATCAGCCCGTGGGGATCGCGCGGAAGTTTCTCCCGCATAGTTACTCCATTCCCTCAATCGATACCGCCAGCACGCTGGTTTTGGGCAATTCCGGCCAGGGAATTTTTACCACCCAACTGAATGGCTCGAACTTTACGTTTGTGCAGCAGGCCGCGCTACCAGGCCATCCCCTGCCAGCCAGCCTGGAGCGCTTGCTCTGGCAACCAGCTCACCAGCAGCCAGTTCTGCTCTTCGCCCTCGCGTCAGCCACACAAAATATCGGCCCGCCACAGTTTCTCCTGGTCTTGCGTGAGGCCAACGGGCAGACACACACGCTGGCACGCTGCACCTGCCGCCAGTTCGCGTGGTCCCCGGATGGCCAGCGGATACTCTACAGCACCGAGCAGGGCTATACCGTGCTGAATATCGCGCAGAACAGCCACTTCAGCTTCACAACCGAGCACGAAGCCGTTCCCTACTGGTCGCCAGATAGCCGCGCCCTGCTGCTCGACGGCCTGCACACGCTCACCCTGGTCAATATGAGCAGCCAGCGCGTCCAGGTGCTACTCAGCGACGGCCACGCACCACGCGTGATGGATGGCCCGCTCCCCAGCAGCACGACTTTCATGCAACCCGTGGCCAATAGCTTGTGGAATGTCGATGGCCAGCGCTTTGTACTGGTGACACGCGGGCGCACGCAATGGCAGGGGCACCAGTTAAGCACAGGCAATGGACTCTATGTGGTACACTTGAACGAGCAGAACGCACCACAGGGACTACCGGCGCTGGTGGATCAGAACGAGCATGATACGCAACCTGGCTGGAGCTATGAAGACCCGAACGCATCGTTCTTGTTTTAATGACGGCCATGCATTGATAGCATTTATTACATACTAATAAGTTTATAAGGAATAATTGCCATACCATATACAGAAAGCGAGATCAATTAACTATGAGTCAACAGCCCGAAACGACAAAGCCCACCCGCAATGGCCTCACCACGCATCGTTTCTTTGCCGCCTATTATGAACGCATGTCGCGCAGCAGAGCAGATGAGCGTTTTCTCACTCCCCTGCGTCAGGAAGTGACCGGGCTGGCATGTGGACAAGTGCTGGAAGTCGGAGCAGGCAACGGTCTCAACTTCGCCTTCTACGAGCCTGAAAAAGTTGAGCGCGTGGAAGCGATTGAGCCAGATAGCGCGATGCTGACCTATGCTCGTACACGAGCTGCAGCCGCTCGCGTACCCATCAACCTGGTTCAGGCGCCAGTGGAGAAGCTGCCCTTCGCGGACGAGAGCTTCGAGAGTGCTGTGGTCACGCTGGTCTTCTGCTCCGTCAACGATCCACAACGCGGGCTAAGCGAGGTGCGGCGCGTGCTCAAACCGGGCGGCAAGTTGCTCATGGTCGAGCATGTACGCGCACATGGAGCCGTTGCCGCGATCCTACAAAATATCATCACGCCCGTGACGCGCCTGCTGGCTGGCAATTGCCACTGGAATCGCGACACCGAACAGGCCGTGCGCGAGGCGGGCTTCAAAGTCGAGCAGAGGCGCGACCTTGCGGGATTCGTCATGCCGTTCATTGTGTTACAAGCGGTCAAATAAAAGCTGCCAGCAAATTGGAATGAAAAGGTACATCGCAGGAACGTACCTGAGCTAAAAAAGGTACATCGCAGGAACGTACTTTTTACCTGTTTGGTAGTGATCGCCACGTCTCATCCCACGAAAGAGGTGCCTGGTGAATTATTTTATACAATGTGCATTCATCACGCATTTCCAAATAGAGCGAGTATATAATAGGCATCACATGCGAAACAGCGAGCTAAGAAAGAGGATTGCCCAATGGAACCCATCAATGCATTTGATTATGAGAAGCTGGCCCAGGAGCGCATGGACCCGGTGTACTGGGATTTTTACGCGGGCGGCAGCGATGACGAGGTGACGCTGCGGGCCAATCGAACGGATTTCGCGCGCATGCGTCTACGTCCGCATATGCTGGTCGATGTCACGCGCTGTGATACGAGTACCAGCGTGCTGGGGTTGCCGGTGCCGATGCCCATCCTGGTGGCACCCACGGCTGCCCACTGTCTCGCCCATCCTGAAGGCGAGTGCGCGACTGCTCAGGGCGTGGGCGCGGCTGGCACGTTGATGGTTGCCAGCACCGATGCCACACGTTCGCTCGAAGAGATTGCTCAGGCCGCCAGTGGACCGCTCTGGTTCCAACTCTATATTTTCCGTTCTCTCAAGTTTGCGACAGAACTGGTGCGGCGAGCTGAGAGAGCTGGCTACCGGGCCATCGTGTTGACAGTAGATTTGCCTGTGATGAGCAATCGCGAGCGCAGTAAGCGACATGGAGTATCGCTGCCACCTCCACCGCTGGTTGCAGCCAACTATGTAGGCATTGAAGAGGAGAGCGAGGAAAGAGTTGCTATAATCTGGGAAACGGTCGATTGGCTGCGCTCCATCACCACGTTGCCAATCGTGCTGAAAGGTATTCTGACCGCTGAGGATGCACATCTGGCGGTGGAACACGGTGTCTCCGGCATCGTCGTCTCCAATCACGGAGGGCGCCAACTGGATGGGGCCGTGACGAGCATTGAGGCGCTGCCAGAGGTTGTCGAGGCGGTGGCCGGACGCTGCGAAGTGTATCTGGATGGCGGCATTCGACGTGGCACGGACATTCTCAAGGCGCTGGCTCTGGGTGCGCGCGCCGTGCTGGTTGGGCGCCCGAT
>CAXUEY010000115.1:0-5731 GCA_964250225.1 uncultured Ktedonobacteraceae bacterium
AAAAACCGTCCTCTCACGCCCTGCCACACCCTGTTTACCCCCCCGCTTCTTTGTTTGCAAGGCCAACGCGAGCGGTTGCGCTTGACAGCGTGTGGAGAAGCTGGCACAATTGCAGCCAGTAAAGCAGGCATATTCGCGAAGAAAGCAGCATAGACGCCGGACACAATTCCATAGATGTACGCAAGTATGATGCCAGGACTGAGGGCAATTGAGAGGTCTCAATGCCTGCAACACCTGTATAAGAGCCTGTATGATTAGGAAAGGTAGAAAATAGTATGGCGTATGTACCAGATGCTCAAACCGGACTCAACGAGGATGTTCAGCGGAGCAAAAAGGCGATAGACGTTGCATTTCAGGGAGAACGAGGAGCGTTTGGTGATGAGGCCACGCGCACCTATTTTGGTCAAAGAGAAGCGCGCGGGGGACAGCGCGAGGTCAGCCCGGTCCCCTGCAAAAGTTTTGCCGATGTGTTCCGCGCGGTGGCAGGCGGCGAGGTCGATTATGGGCTGGTGCCGGTGGAGAATTCGCAGGCGGGTAGCATCAACGATGTATATGACCTGTTGCGTCAGCATGATCTCTTTGTAATCGGCGAGATCAGTCACGAGGTCAATCAATGCCTGCTTTGCCTCAAGGGGCAGCGGCTGGAAGATATCAAACGGGTGATTTCACATCCCCAGGCGCTGGCGCAGAGCGACGTGTTTTTGCGCGATCTGGGCGTGGAGATTGTGGCGACCTATGATACTGCGGGCAGCGCGAAGATGGTACGCGATGAGCAGCTCGTAGGTGTGGCAGCGATTGCCGCGGCTGGCGCGGCTGAGATCTACGACCTGGAGGTTCTGGCACGCGATGTGCAAACAATCAAAGGCAACTACACGCGTTTCATCGCGCTGGGACGCGAGCCTGCGCCACGCGAGGATGGTCCAGCCAAGACCATGCTGGTGATGGCTACAGCGCACCAGCCCGGCTCACTCTACAAATGTCTGGGCTTTCTGGCCGCGAGCAAGATCAATCTACTCAAGCTCGAATCGCGCCCCTCGCGCCAGCGGGTCTGGGAGTATGTCTTCTACCTGGATTTTGAGGGACATCGCGATGACGCACCTGTGCGCAAAGCCCTGGCGGAACTGGCGGAACATACCGCCTTCTGCAAGGTACTGGGGTCGTTTGCGCGCAACGCATAGTATGATCGGGGGTTGTGGGATAAAACCACACTTCAGGCTTATGCCCGGACAGAGCGTTTCTGGATAATCGCGCCCGGCCTGTGTGCTGGGCGAGGGTTGAAACCTGGGCACCACGACGTTGTGCATTGGCTCAATATCGGCGCTGAATCCTTGCCGCAATCAGCATCCTGAAAAAGAAGGGGGACATATACCCTGCCGGACAATTCGGCAGGAGAATTTGAACGCATCGTAGCGATGCGCAAAGGAGTCTGACAGATGAATCCCCTGTGGAAGACCGCCCTCTGGCAGCAGTTCGGCGCGACTATTGATATGCTCGAAAATGCCCTGCTCGCCTGTCCCACCTCGCTGTGGACCCAACGTCTCTGGCGCGACCAGTCGGATCACCCCCTACCACTCGGGTTCGCGGAGTTCTGGTATATCGCCTATCACACGCTCTTCTGGCTCGACTTGTATCTTTCAGCCTCTCAGGAAGAGGATTTTGCTCCTCCCGCGCCTTTCACTCTGGCTGAGCTTGAACCGGCGGGCGTCCTTCCCGAACGGCCCTATACGAAGGAGGAACTGCACGCCTATCTCGTATCAACGCGCCATAAGTGCCACACCACATTGATCACGCTGACGGACGAGCGAGCGTACCAGACCGTCGAGTACCCCTGGGCGCAAGGGCAAGCCGTTAGTTTCCTGGAGCTACAGATGTACAACATGCGCCACGTGCAGGAACACGCGGCCCAACTAAGCCTCTTTCTCGGACAGCACGCCATCCCGGATGAAGCGCTCGATTGGGTCGCGCGAGCGAAAGTTGCTGAGAACGGGGAGTAAGCGCTCTCAGAGCCGTAGCCAGATGCAGAGGCGACCCCGTGCTCACTCTGGAGCTGGGGGTCGCCCTCTGTACATTGCGGCAGGTCATGCCCTAGCGTTTGATTTTCAGCGTGTTCACGAAATTGCTAGCCAGCAGTTCGTAGGCGTCTGACTGGTACTCTTCGACGCGTCCGGCATCACAGAGTGTGGTCAGGACAGGATCGATGGGCAACTGAGCCAGCAGAGGAGAGCCAGTCATCTCTACCAGATCGGGTCCATTCGTGGGGCCAAAGATCTCGTAGCGTTCGCCGTCAGGGGTCTGGAAGTAGGCCATATTCTCAACCACGCCAACGATCACGCCTTTGAGTTGACGCACCATATTGATGCATTTTTTCACGACCATATTGGCCAGCAGTTGAGGGGACGAGACGATGACAATGCCATCGACCGGCAGCGCCTGCAAAACCGTCATGGGCGCGTCAGATGTACCAGGAGGCAGATCGATCAGCAGGTAGTCGAGTTCACCCCAATCAACGTCGCTATAGAACTGCTTGAGCGCGCTGGAGACCATCGGGCCGCGCCAGACCACGGGATCGCTCTCATTCTCCAGGAACATATTCATCGACATGACTTTTACACCGCCGCGACTGCGCAGGGGGTCGATGCCACCGCTGGCTGATTTCAGCGGCTGGCCTTTGGTGCCAAACATGCGCGCGATGCTGGGTCCGGTGATATCGCCGTCCAGAATGCCAACGCGCAGACCCTGGCGACGCAGCGAGACGGCCAGCAGACCGGTGACCAGCGATTTGCCAACGCCACCCTTGCCGCTCATGATCGCGATAACCTGTTTAATTGTGCGATCAGGGCTGGCCGAGGCCATCGTCAGAGGAACGCCGCGTCCAACGGGTGCTTTTTTGGGTGTGACCGAGATGGGTTCGCCCCTGACAGCCGCGTTCAGATCCTTGACCAGGAGATCCTGTTTCTCCGGGGGAAAACGATGGGTGCGTGCACCGCCGGCAATGCTCTCGCGTGAGCCAACAGCGCAGGCTGTGCAGGGTAGGCCGTGCCCATGAAAAACCTTCACCGTCTCCGGGTGTTTGGTCACCACATCGTGAATAATCATATCCGCCGTAATGTTATCCGCCATTATCCCTTATCCTCAAGCCGGGCACCCGACACTTGCGTAAGCGCCCGTTCTTCTCCTTCAATGGGTACATAGGTTGCTGAAAAAATTAAATCCGACTTTCCAACTCAGATATACCTTTATTATATCACATCTGTGCCTATTTGACAGGGGGATACCAAAGGTCGCGCAATCATTCTTCCAGTGGATACATTTTCACCACCGAACCATACATCATCTCAGGTGTTTGCACATAGGCAGAGCCGATGGGAAGCTGCTCAATGTGTTCCGAAAGGTCATGCCCCTGGCGTCCACGAATAAAGCCTGAGACTTTGCGCGATTCGGGAAAGTTCATGCGAAAAAGCATTTTTGTACCCGCGTTGCTCAGTACATCGGGGTGAAAATCCCCAACGCCCTGACTGGCTACGATCACAGAAATACCAAACTTGCGTCCTTCTTTCATGAGCTTGGGCAGGGTAATATCTCTAGCCAGGCGGTGTGCTTCATCCAGGACAATGGCCAAACGTAGCTTTTTTGCCACACCCCAACGGAACATATCTTTATAGATCTTGCGCAAAACGAACGCGCCAGCCGCCATTTGCAGCGATTCTGCAAAAAGATTGTGCAGGTCGATCACCAGGCCACTACGCACCAGAGTAAGGAGATCGACTGCTTGCTCAGTTGGGCGGAAGAGCTCCATTTCCAACAATGGCCGACAACGCGCCACCACATTCGCCACATGGCGAGCCTGCTCGTTCTGCTCAATCCGTTTCAATACATCCTTCAACGTGGGAAACTCCAGATGCGACGTGTCGCTCTCGCTTCCAAATCCACGCGCTTTATATGCATCTCGAATAGCGGTATATACCACGTCTTTTTGCATCTCACCCAGCCCAGCGACATAGGCAAAAATCTCAGCTATGGTTAAGGCATTGGCTTCCCAACCGCCTGGGCCAACTCCACTGGTACACTCAAACGGCGAAAAAGGCAGCCCCCTCGCAGCGTCCAGAAGGTGGGGGCGCACCGCTTTGACAAACGCTCCCTCCTCCTCGGCAAACTGCCCATGAAAATCTAGCACAAGTGCAGGAACATCCTGATTTCCCAGTTCAGATAAGAGGCGTGTTACGGTCCATGATTTGCCCTGCCCAGGGATGCCCAGAATAAAGAGATGCGGGCTCCCCTTGACACCAGGCTTCCAGTCTACACGCTCACCCAGTGCTTCACCAAGTGGAATCACCACCTCGCCACTTTGTTCCTCCACCGACGTGGGTCCAGCGCTCATAGGTTTGGAATCAGCGCTAGACCTCACGGCAGGCGCAATCTGCTGAACCAGCCTGAGCGTGGTTCGATCTGTCTCGTCCTCCAATTCAGCAAGCTCAGCCTGAACTACCTCTCGTGTAGGTTGCTCTTCGGCAGGAGTATTCTCAGACCAGAGCGGCTCGCTGGCCTCTTGCGCGAGAAGGGGGAAGAATGCCGGGTCATTCTCAAAATCCCTGGCAGTGAGAATCACTACTTTTGCGTTATCTAGCAGAAGTGGTTTGCGCTGCTCGCTCTCCAGGCTCACAACATATCCTTCATAGCTAGCTCTGAACTCCAGACCTGTTTTCTCAAGGCGTGTCACGTGTTCCAAGAACGAGGCCGCAGCTTCAGGGTCAAAAAGCCCATAGCGCCGTGAACGCTCAAAGTAGAAGCGCAGTACATTAGCCAGGTAGGAACGCTGAAGAGCACCATCAACACGGTCCTCACTAAAAAAGCGATTTTTTATGGCCTGTGCAGACCCTTCCATCTGCAAGACCATATCTTGCGCCAGCCCCTCAAGAGGGACGAGGCCACGCCGCCACTTGACCTCGATAAAGGTTGCATCCACAATATTGCGCTTGAGCGAGATAAGCACCAGGTCGCAGCGTCTCTCGCCGCGTGCTGATCTCCCCGTTCCCTCTCGCAAGAACATTTGTGGGTAGATATCTACCGGTACCAGGACCGCCTGGCGCAACTTTTTATTCCTCTCTAGCCACGCTGTCACAACGCCCAGACCAACCGCAGCAGCTCTGCCGGTTGACGATTCCAGTGCCTCCAACGCCAGACGCCCGGAAACCATCTTCAGGTGGTGCAGGAGGCGGCTCACGCTCTGCTCAATGCTCGCGAAGCCCAATTCGTTCATCGCCTGATGAAGCAACGAGCCAATCTCTTCATGCCAGGAAGTTGTCACCATCATGCGATGACCCAACCCCTCGGTAAATTCAGGCGAATAATCCAGGATATATTTGCGCGCCAGCTCATTCAGGCCTGGTTCATTGGGCGAATCGTAGTAATCGAGGGTAAAGAAACGATCCAATGTAATCACCCAGTTGGTGTTCACATGCAAACGTTCGAGTAAGTCACGTCGTCCCTGTTCCAGACGCACTTCCAAAACGGGGCGACACTCAACGCCTCCTCCTAGCAGCGACCCGCCAGCCCGCAACAAGGCAGTGTGCAACTCGATTAAGGTCTCGCTATACCTGGGGCCGGCAGGATGCGGCTCCGGCTTTCTTACACCCTCCGTCACAATACGATGCCGCCAAAGCAATCCCTGACTATCAGCAGTAAATTGGGAAACAAAGCGATTCAGCAGCCCATACAGCGAGAAGCTGCTGGT
>CAXUEY010000115.1:5831-16133 GCA_964250225.1 uncultured Ktedonobacteraceae bacterium
CAGTAAATTGGGAAACAAAGCGATTCAGCAGCCCATACAGCGAGAAGCTGCTGGTGTTTTCCGAGATTGGAGCAGAGGCAACTATCGCAGGTCGCGTCAGATCTGTGACCACCGCGATATGCGCTTCAGGTAGGCCAGACCGCTCTAACTGACTGAGTGGGCGAGCGGTAACAGTGAGAGCTGGTAGGAAGTGATCGGAACTGCGGTTATATTGCTGATCGCTCTGCCGTTGCCGCACTTTTTCGAAGGCTTGAAAGGTACTCTTCTGCCCATCTTCCGCATAGGAAACAATCTGAAAGTGAGGAGGTTCAGAGATGTGTTCTGCTTCCTCAGGAGATGTACTGGCTGCTAGCATTTTCTGGAGGGCTTCAGCAAAGAAATCGCCGCGATCAGGATTGATTAACGTCGTAACGAGCGTGCTCACATAAGGATGAAGCTGGTGGAATTTAGCCAGGTGCTCTGCCAGTTGGTCAGGCTGAATATCCCCAACGCCCACCTGATCTATACCTGTATCCAGAATGAGCGCGACATCGCTATAGCGACGGTGGGGGTCAGGCACGCCTGCTGGAAGGGCCACGCCATGAAAGAAGCGCAGATTTTGGAAAAAGGCAAAAATCTGCGCAGAAGCCGCGTGATAGGCAAAGGCAGGGACATTGGTTGGCATCAGCAGGCGCAAGGTCTGTAAGTTCAGATTGTCCTTCCGCTCACGTGGCGAGTGGCTGAGCAACTGCTGTTCCCAAACGCGCAGCAACTGCGTATAACTAGCAAACCAGGCGGCACGCAACGGATGCGTAGGCAAAATCACCAGCGACTCTTCGGCCTGCCCCCTGCCTCGTGCATTTCTTACCAGTAATGTATCGATAGAGAGCGCCTGACGCAGCTCCACTGATGCGCCGAGAGTCACCAACTCATCAATGAGTTCGCGATAGGCTTGCGCGTAGCGTAGAGCGGTAGCGGCCAGTTCTGGGGTCCACTCGACCACCTCAATGACCGCGCGTATCTCTGATTGTTTGAGACGCTTAAAAAATGCCTCGCGCGCCCGCCAGAAGACTGACCAGACTTCGCTTTCGCCAGTGAACAGCGGATAAGCAGCAAAACGCTGCTCATCCGCCGGTCTGACTTCATCAATATCCAGGAGGAAGCAGCCACCATCGCGTGGCCGCTCAAGCACACGCTTTTCCAGAGCCAGCAGAGAGTTGCTAAGGCCAATGGTGAGAATATGTGTTTTGGCGCGTTCATTTAAGCGCAGACGAAAATAGGCGAGATCCTTTGTCAGCCATTCTGGTCCCTCCTCCTCACCAAAGGCATCTGCGCGCATCTCAACGGAGACTTCAAGACGTCCAAAGGCAAGTGTAGGGACTGTGCGTAACTGCTTTTTTGGAGCATCAGGACGATCAACTTGAACGTCTTTAACCAGGAAAAATTCCTGGCTGGTCGCGACAAAAATTTCCCCTGTCTCCGCGTCAATGATCTCAGCCCCATCCGTGCTGAGAGGCATGACGCGAACACAGACCGCGTAATCAGGTGGCTCCTCAAAATCCATATTCAGCTTCATGGTGGCGGTGCGGCGGCTCCCGATAACGCTGCGTTCGTCCAGGCTATCTTCAAAACCATTCTCGCTATCGGCTGGCACAATGCCAACGCGCCAGCGGCTCAGATCTTTGGGCAAGGCTGGCTCAGTTTTCCAGCGAACTGTCAGCGTCTCTTTTGCACCATAACGAGCCAACAGGCTCCCATTGATACCATCGGGCTGGTGTAAATGACAGGAGCGCTCGACCTCACCTTTGGTATTCACAAAGGGCGCGATAGTAACAGAACGCATGTCGCTAGGGTCAGTCTTGGGGAATGTCCAGTATTCAAAGGTTCGAGTTGGCTCACTGGCTAAGGCGCGGGACCAACTGCGTACATCGCTCAAAGCGCGCCCGTGGAAAAACTGGCCCAGTTGAACTGCCGTAGATGTATCCACTTTGATGCTTTGAATACGTTCTCGTGTTGTCGCGCCCATTTTATTGGGCTGCGAGAGACTTACAACACAATCACGGTTATTGCTCAGTCGAGCGACAAAATCTTCTCCACCATCAGCAATCAGCCCAACGCGCCAGAGTTCCAGACCGAGAGAGGCGCTATCCCCTTCCTGCATACCCTCCGAGAGCGCCAGCACAAATTCCAGGCGCTGCTGCTCGCTGATCCCGGAAAAGCCGCGCAATTTGGCGAACACAGCGCGCACGATTGCCGCTAACTCAGGAGAGAACTTCGCCCGCACTTGCTTTAGGACCAGTTTCTGCAGATCGCGTCCATCGGTGAAAGCAAACGAATTGGCGATAGAGCTATAGGCCGCATCCACCAGGTCAGAGGGCACAAACAGGCAGAGCCGCCCCTGTTTACGGTTGCGCAGCTCAATGGCTTTATCAGGTAAAATAAACAAAGGATCGGTCTTTGCCTGAGCCGCGTCGGAAGCAAGAATATGAAAGACCACGCCGGGTGCTAATTGCTGGCGCTGAATAGAGGCGCAGATCCCTAGCGAAGTCGCGTGATCCAGATAATCGATCCTGGCACAGTGTCCAACTTCTGTCTCTTTTAAGCGAGCCACGATCTCACGCGCGAGCAACTCTATCCGACTTGTCTCTATGTGCAGTGTATCCAGCATCATTTATACCCTTACTCCCGTCATCTCCTGACCTGCATAAGGAGGATGCAGGCGTTGTACGGTAAAATCGTCGGAAAGATCGCGGAAAATACCCATCTGGCGCAGGCGGCGCAGCATGGCTCGCAAATTATCGCGTGCCGCCGCCGTATATTCCGCGCCCTCAAAGGGAGCTGGCGGACGATCCACCAGGATGCCAAACTGTTCCTCCAGAAACTGCAAAAAGTCCTGCAAACGGATAGGCTGGACACTCTCGCCATTCTCTTGCTTTGTTGGCTTGCCCAGGCGCACCGCCGCCAACTGTACCAGCACTGCCAGGACATCATTCGTTGGTGCATACCGCCAGGATTTGCGGTTGGTCGCCGCACCTCGCAAGATCCCCTGCGGCTTCTTCAGCCCACCAGCACTCCAATACCATTGCATAAAATGTCCAATCGCATTCCCACGCTGAGCCTCAACGAGAAGGCTTATAACACGTTCAACCTCATCCTCAGCAGTGTCTATAAGGGCATCTAACCAGTTCAGTGCGTCCGGGTCTTCCTCCTCACCTTCCTGGGTATTCAATTGACGAATCTCATCCTCATCACTGCTTGCCAGAGCAGCAATATCCCTACTAATTTCCGGGTCATTTCGCAACAGCAGTAATCCTTGCAGGTACTCAGCACCAGTTAACGTTGGCGGTAAAATTCTCTCAATCACAGCTCGCTTGCGTGGATTGCGTTTGAGTTTCTCTGCATACATGTCGAGTTGGCGCAACAACAGATTGGACTCTAAAAATTGCTGATACGTTTCGATATCCCGGCGTACACAGGCTTTCGCCATCTCCTGACTATACCCGCTAGAAGTTTCGGTAAAATCCAGATAGAGTTGCGGAGGCGAGGCTTTTTTATCCTCACTCATGGCAGCAGGTAGCTCTTCAGGATTTTGCACCAACTCATTCACCGAGTGAACGAGCTTCAGTGTATAATTGAACAGCTCAAAATTTATCAGGATAAGCAGGTGATGGGTGAAAGCCTGCATAGGCATCGTTTTATGATATTCAAAGAGATACCTTAGTAGGTCAACTGCAAACTCTTTAGACAGCATAGAGCAGGGGCTAGGAACATTTTTCTCTCTGCTGATACCCGGCCTAGTATTTTTAAAACCATCCAAAAAGGCAAGAGAGAGGTGCGTAAGGGTATCTAACTCAGTCACTCCATCATACTCCCCCCCCAGCTCAGGCATATTACCAATGATGACTCCACGTCCGAAGACCATTTTTACAAACTGTCGCAGCTCATTATCCTCCCCCAAATATTCGCGAAATACCTGATAAATAAAGGTATCGGCACCTCTCTGACGGCTTCCCGCCGAAGGGAAACCTGGTTTATGTGCAAGAAGGGTATAAGGAACAACAGACGTTATTTGTTCAGCCATGCGGTAACGGCCAGCAGCACCAGTGGTGATTAAGGCTGTGCGCACAAAACGCTCAAGTATTTTTTTCCCCTCAAGGTCGCTAAAACCCACCAATCTGGGATGCTGAGCCAGAGCTTCAAGAAATTGAGCAATGGCCTTTGGATCGTTTATTTGCTTCGCCTTACCTCGACCTTGTGCCAAAATCGTGAAAAAGAGCGAAGGCAATAGTAAATCGATGTCAAAACTGTTTAACTCGATAGTACAAACGCGCGGGAATTTTACCCCAACAACGCTTTTGGGTAGTTTAAGCTTCATAAAATAACCTCCCCTCTATAGCAGGCGTGTGCGGACAATTTTATGGTCGCGCTGCGTCACTAAATGTATACGTTGTTGATTTTCAATCAGCACCAGATCGCGCGTCTCATGTAAGAGCAGAACATCCTTGAAGAGGCGCAGATCTTCCAGCAGTGGGCGGAACTCTGGCGAGGTGGGTTGCAGCCCGTTGGCCATCCTCAAGAGCAATTCGAAGAGATCGACACTGATCTCCAGGCGCGGCGTACCCGAACGATGCTGAAAAAGCACGATCTCAGGAAGGCGCTCGACCATATCCGTGCCATAAGGATATTCCACGCGCAACTCAAATTCCGCCAGAGAAAGCTGCTTGAGAATGACCAGTTGCTGATCCTCTGAGGCTCTGATCTTTACGCTGAGCATTCCTTCTGGCACATCCTCGACAATCCCGTCCGAACGCAGCATACCCAGTACCAGATCTTTCTTGAGATCTTCCTTCTCTTCTTTATCCAAACGGTCATCGAGCAGCCTCATAAAGTCTTTGGAATAACGGTAAGGCAAAAGATTCAGCCAGCGCACTTTTGGCAGCAGCATCCCATCCTGCGCAACAGGTTTACCGGTCTCAAAATAGACTCGGCGTTTAAAGGCAGATAACCACACGGCTTCGTCTGGGAAACGCTGAGGTTCCAGGTCTTTTTTGTCAGTGAAAAGCAAACGGCGCTGCTCCGCATCCTGGAAGCCCTGGTGAAAGTGCAGGAAACGGTCCAGATGGGGATGTGAGAAACGCGCCGGGTCCAGGGGAGCCAGATCCATCAACGTCTCATCGTTCTCTTCAAGCGGCGCAAAGGCAGATTGCCAGTAAGAAAGCTGCACCAATGAGGCTCCGGCATCGCTCCCACGGACAGCTTCATGAATCTGCTCACAACTCTTATTGCCCGTAATCAGGTAAGCCAGAGCCGAACGCAGATCTCGCATGGTCGTATGCCGCTGGCGTCGCAGGTGCGAGAGTAAGAAGAGATATTCGAGGCGTTGGGCAACTCTAGGTAAGCGTAAAGAGGCGGCATTGTTGCGCAAGGGGCAAACAGTCTGGGCAGCACACTGCTCGCAGAGTTCCCATCTCTCAGGCGCGACCAGGCGTTGCAAGACCTTGCGAAAGACCGATTTCTCCTCTGCCTCTGGTAAGCTCACAAAAGCCCGCTTTTTCAGATCGACCACCCAGACATCCAGGCTCTCAACTTTGCTCATTTCCTGAGCCTTCTCTAACTGTTTTGCTAACCAGGCAAATTGCTCCGCTCGTCGCTGAAAATAGTCCACTAGCCGTCCATCGTTAATAGCGACCAGGACCGTCAAAGGAGCCGAAGGTTGAGTACGCCCTTCCAGACCGCTCAGTTTCTCGGTCAGTTGTTGATCTGCGTTCAACGTGCCGTGGGCCTCTGAGGCATCATAGCAACTCCGATATCGCTGCCCGGCCAATTCCCACTCCCACCCACTGGGATCTTGTCTGATCAGCCTGGCGTGCCGCTGCTCCAGCACCTGCTGAACCTTTTCTAGAAAAGCCGTTTTTCCATCGCCAGGATTTCCAGCGAGAAAGACTGCTTTGGGCTTGAGTTCAAAAAGTGCGGGGAGCAAGCGCTCATCAAGCGCCGTCGGAACATAGGTTTCTCTGACAAAATCAGAATCCAGCCCTCGGTTATTCTTATTCCCGATCTCGCTATTGCGATAGAGACTACGGATCTCGTTGACCCAGGCGTTATTTAGCTCTTGTAAGGTACTTTTCGGTGCCGACTCCTCAACCGCAAGGAAAGCGGTTTGCAGATCCTGGCGCATCTGTTCAATGGAGGCAGGACGTTCAGCAGGATCGGCAGAAAGGGCCTTTAACAAAATAGCCGCGATGCGCCTGGCTCTTGGCTCTGTAATCTGCTCCAGCGAGATCGAATGCCGTTCGCTCCCCAACTGTGTAAAGGGCATATACCCGAATAGCGCCTTAAAGAGGACCATTCCCACAGCGTAACGATCACATGAGGGCGGAAAAGCGACAGATGAGGAGGCTGCTAGCGTTTCAGGAGGTAGGTAGAGTGGCGTACCCGCGAGTTGAGCACGCGCGCCCTGGCGCATGGCAAAGCCAAAATCAATCAGCACGGGACGATTCTCCGCATCGTGCAGAATAATATTGGCGGGCTTAATATCACGATGAAGCAATTGCTTCTGCTCAAGCACCTCGACGGCGTTCAGTAAATCTTGCGCAAATGACCACCAGCGGTCCAGAGGCCAGGGAAACTCGCTCTCCACTTGCTGTAATGTGGGGCCGGGTATATACTCCATGATCAGATGAACGTCGTTTTGAGGTGGATTAATATAAAAAATGCGCGGTAAGTATTTACTCTGAATATCTTTCATAATAGCAAACTCTGTAGCTGCCTGCTCTAAGACATTCAGGGGACTCATATATTGTTTGAGCGCAAACCAGCCGAGTGCTTCAAATTCTGTATCAGTTGCTAAATAGGTGCAGGCTGTTGTCCCACGCCCAAGTAAACGCTGAACTTTGTAACGTTTATCGAGTATCTTGCCTGTCACATTATCTCCCTGGACTTCAACACGCAAACGGCGAGCCAGCTCAGTCAGACGTGTCGCCATTTCTTTTGCCGTCAGAGGTTGGACACCTTTGTCAGGAGTAAGCACTTGCTTGAAAAGAGTGTTGAGTTCTTCCGCCAGTTCAGCAGAGAGAAAAGTCGTCCAGCGGGGCTGTTGTGGAAAGGCAATATCACTTTCGACGTTCGCGCGAATTGTCGAGAGCGAGGTACCTGCGAGCCTTTCCAGAAAGACCAGCCCCAGACTAAACGTATCGGTGGTAGGAGTGGCATAGCCATAGCCCAATGCCAGGTCGAGTGCAGCATAAGGATCTTCAATAGCCAGAGCATCAAGCGCGGGAGCAATCGAGTTTTCATCAACACGCGCAGCGTAAAAATTGGTAAAAACAACCTTAAACGCGGGCTGAACACAGATTGCCCCAGGTCCAATTGCCCGATGCAAGACACCCTGTGCATGAATCTGATCGAGCGCGCCGAAACAAGCTGCCGCTAACAGCAGTTCCTGAACAAACTCTTCACTTGTTTCCGCTAAAGGAGTGACGCTTAAGAATTTCCCACGTGGCGGAAGGATGGGGACAATCAGAAAATCCTCAGACCATTTGAACGGCACATTCACCATTGGCACCAGACCTGTTCCGTCAAGTTTGCGCAGCGCATTACATTCACGCAGGTAAAAATCATGGAGCGTTTGCGCATTTACCGGGTCGCGAGTGAGATCATAGACCATTAATTGGATTGCCTTATCCTGACCGCCCTCAAGTTTCCCATTGAAAAGGCGCACACCAGGACGAATGGCCACGGCGTCCTCAATGAGAATTGTATCAATGCGTTGTGGAACTTGGGGCCGCTGCGAAAGGTCTACCAACGCTTTCTGGATATGGGCGCGCAATTGACCAACCTGCGGATTGCCGCTCTGGTTATCCAGTGTTTGCAAACGTTCACAAACGTTACTCACTAGATAGATACCATTGGCGGCCCGCGAGTCGTGAATCTGCGGCATTTTTTCCGCAACAGAGAGGAGTACTCCACCACGTACAAAATATCCCTTCTCCTTGAGTGGAGTGACCTTCCAGCTCAGATGCCCTGCCAGGACTTTTGCCACGTAATCCACTTTGGTTAGCGGGCTGGGCAACGAGAATCCATCGCTCTTCACCCAGAGCTGATCATTCCCGTGAATTTTACCTTTCCATGATTTTTCATCCAACAAAAAAACCCAGCGGCTCCCAATAATGATAAAATCGATTTCATGGGAACGATCACCATGAGGCAGAACTTTATTGCAAATCACCACCCAATCGTTAGGGAGCTGTTTTAGCACCTCCGCTGCCCGGCGCTCTCCGTCCGTAGCAAATGGGCCAGCAGCTATCAATTGAGCCATGTCATCTCCTTCTCTCTTACCGTCTGTACGAACCTTCCAGCTCCATTCCTATGCGCCTCAATGAACAAAATACTATGAAATATATCAGTATAAAATCATGTGTCTTGAACCACATGCATACTCCATACATTCCATATGAGCCTCTTGCATTGTAGAGATTCAGCTATCTTTTGTCAAGAGTTATGGCAGAAAATTATGGATTTGTAAATACAAATTCATCTGCTATTGTACATCCATCACCAGGGAGAATTCAGATGACATACACTAGCATAGGAAGAGAGGCAAAAAGCATTGCTAAAGATCCAGTAAAAACATTTTGCTGTGAAAATGCTACCAGCGCCTACGATTCGCCAACGGTGCGATATACGAAGTTTTTGTAAAAAAGAGGGCCATATGCGATAATTGTTGTAGAATGACGTCAAAGTAGAGTGCTTGATTAAACTCTACAAATATTCAACTCTGAGATGCTATGTGGCCGGAGCCACTCATGGAAAGAGCAGGGAAGTTGTGAGTATTGACCGCCATCTCATTGATATTGTGATTCTGGTTGCCGATCTGCTTGGCGTGCTCGGCCTTTTCTATGCTGCCTATGATCTCTTCGGCAGGCGTCACCTCAAATGGCTTATCCGCGTGCTCACCCCTGCACTGGTGGGGGCGTTTCTCCTGGTCCCGGCAGGCATCATCGTCTATGCTGCGCTCGGTTTTACCCAACTGATCGGGCGTGGCGCGCTTATTTACGGGATAACCGGCGTGCTCCTCGGCCTGTTTAATGGACTGTTTGTGAACTGGCCAGCAATACCTGAGAAACCGCGCGTATTTTCATGGCGCAACGCCTTCGCGGGCTTTCTGCTCGCCTTCCTCGGCTGGTCGCTGGCCAGTCTGTCTATTGAGCAAAACGTAGTAGCCTCTCTACTTGAATCCGGCGTACTGGCTCTGCTTGGCGGGAGCTTAGGCGGCGTATGGAGTTTTCTCAACTGGGAGCCATCACCTGAACGCGAGAAAATGCCACACTTCTCCTGGCGAGGAGGTCTGCTCGGTGTCGTTCTGACGTATGCGGCTGGCTTCGGCGCTGACTTCGCGCTGGGCTACGGGGTTTCCAGTACTAGCCTGTTCCAGGGTGCCCTGCTCCTGCCAACCGGGCTGATCCTGGGCGCATTATGGCCTACAGGCAAGCAGATCCTGATTCCACTGTTCAGCGCGAGATCAGAATCTGGAAAGCATCCCGTTGAGGTGATAGAGGCACCTCCAACCAGCACTGAGCACGAGAGCGCAGAGGCACCCTCTCTCAAGCTGCGACCACCACTCTTTTCCTGGCGAGGCTGCCTGCTTGGGCTTGTAGCGGCTGTCCTCTTCGGTTTTCTCTGGGCAGTGATGGCCAATCTCGTCTTCGTCATCGCAACCTCAGGAAATCTCTCCCGACAGGCATTGGCCCAGAGCGTGGGCGGAGCACTGGTAGGGGTCGCACTGATTGGGCCATGCGGGGCCATTACCGGCGGACTCTCACGTTTCATTTTCTGGCACGCAGAGAGTTTGCAGGACAAACAGTTAGCCGGCGTGGGGGTCATCGTTGCAGCGCTGGGCGCCCTTCTGCAATTCGTGCAACCCTTGCTTGATTATCTAAATATACCTATTCGTTGATGTGTGCGCATCTCGCCGCCTTCGGCGGCTGAAGAAGTGTGACTCCAGGGCACGCGACGATGACAGGAGAAAAGCTACCAACGCCAGCCAGTAGTACCCCCTACTTCACAGCATCCAACAACGCCCACCCAATCATGAGCTACACGCCTCTTAAGGCGAAGGTTGCGTCTGAGGAAATGGTAGCGCAGTGGGAGTAGAGTGGGGGGTGGTATTGTTGTTCCCAGAGCTGCATGCGCTAAAAAGAAGTGGTAGACAGAGGAGTATGATGAGCAATACAAGTACTAATTTGGACCAGAGTAGACCTGGAAGAGAACCCTCGGCTCGACACCCGTCCCTCGGCTCGACACCCGTCCCTCGGCTCGACACCC
>CAXUEY010000115.1:16233-19483 GCA_964250225.1 uncultured Ktedonobacteraceae bacterium
CTCGGCTCGACACCCGTCCCTCGGCTCGACACCCGTCCCTCGGCTCGACACCCGTTTTTACGCATTTGCTTCTCCTTGCCGATATACCAATGTACGATACATTCACCTTTGTATATATTACCATATCAAGCGAGCAGTAAAATAGGGGATATCTTTCTTTTCCAGGGCCAGGCATCGTATAAATGTGTTCGCTGAACCATTTGCCAGCCTCCCTACCACTCACTGCTCCCTATGAGATACAATAAAAATAAGCATTGTTTTCTTTATATGACACGAAGGAGTGCCGCTTTTCCTATGGCCAAGATGATGGTAAGTGCAGTTGCACACGCGAAGACCCCCTTTAAAAATGAAACCTTCACCGATTTTTCCAAAGAGGAGAATCGTCAGGGCCAGCTTAAAGCGCTGGAACAGGTGAAGAGCGAACTGGGGCAGACGCATCCGCTGATTATCGGCGGCAAAAAGATCACGAGCGAGGCAACTTTTGCCTCGATTAATCCCTCGAACCCTGAACAGGTGCTTGGATATTTTACCAGCGCGACAGTTGAACAGGCAAATGAGGCGGTCAAAGCTGCGGAAGAGGCTTTTAAAAGCTGGAAACGTGTACCGGCTGAGGAGCGCGCGGGCTATATCTTCGCCGCCGCCGAACTGTTGCGCCAGCGCCGCTTTTACTTCAATGCCTGGATGGTCTACGAAGTCGGCAAGAGTTGGGCCGAGGCCGATGGAGATACGGCGGAGGCTATCGATTTCCTGGAGTTTTATGGGCGCGAGATGCTGCGCCTGGCCGATGAGCAGCCGCTGACGAAAGTCGAGGGCGAGGATAACCAGCTGGTCTATATTCCCCTGGGTGTGGGCGCGGTCATCCCTCCCTGGAACTTCCCTGGCGCGATTATGATCGGCATGACCAGCGCCGCGTTCGTGACGGGCAATACTGTGGTGCTGAAACCGGCCAGCACCTCGCCGCTGATTGCGTGGCAGTTTATGCGCATTCTAGAAGAGATCGGTCTGCCAGCGGGTGTGGTCAATTTTGTGACCGGTTCCGGCGGCAAGATCGGCGACGCGCTGATTGAGAATCCCCGCGTGCGCTTCATCGCCTTCACTGGCTCACGCGAGGTTGGCCTGCGCATCCACGAACTGGCCTCGAAACCACACGCGGGCCAACGCTGGCTGAAACGCACGATTCTGGAGATGGGCGGCAAGGACGCGGTGGTGGTCGATGAAAGCGCCGATCTGGATGCCGCCGCCGAGGGTATTGTCTCTTCGGCCTTTGGCTTCCAGGGTCAGAAGTGCTCAGCAGGCTCGCGCGCCATCATCGTGGAGAAGGTCTACGATGAGGTTTTGCGCAAGGTGGTTGAGAGAACCAAAAAGCTCAGTATGGGCGATGTGACGCAGCCCGAAACGTACATGGGTCCAGTGATCGACGCCAACGCCTTCAAGAAGATCAGCGAGTATATCGAGGTCGGCAAGGGCGAGGGACGCCTGCTAACTGGTGGCAGCAATCACGGTCCTGGCTACTTTATCGAGCCAACGGTGATCGCGGATGTCGCGCCCCAGGCGCGCATCGCGCAAGAGGAGATCTTTGGCCCGGTGCTGGCGGTGATGAAGGCCAGGGACTTCGATGAGGCGCTGGAGATCGCTAACAACACTGAGTTCGGGCTGACCGGCTCGCTCTATTCCAAAGATCCAGAGCATATGGAGCGGGCCAAAGAGGAGTTCTTCGTGGGCAACCTCTACTTCAACCGCAAATGCACTGGCGCGCTGGTCGGCGCCCATCCTTTCGGCGGCTTCAATATGTCGGGAACGGACTCCAAAGCGGGCGGACGTGACTACCTGCTGCTCTTCACGCAGGCCAAAGCCATCGCCGCCAGGAAGTAAGGGGGCCAGTTTGACAAAAGTAACGCAGATTCGCCCTGGTGGACTCTGGCAGATTTCGCTACCATTTCAGGACGAAGAGGAGATTATTGGCTCCTATCTGCTGGCCGGGAACGGTGAGCTTGCGCTCGTCGATCCCGGTCCTGGGAGCACCCTGGAGGCGCTGCTAAGCGGGATATGCAACGCGGGCTTTGATCCGCAAGACCTGACGCATATCCTGGTCACGCATGTCCACCTGGATCACGCGGGGGTCGTCGGCTCGCTGGCGCGGCGCATCTCCGGGGCACAGGTCTACGTCCATAGCCAGGGCGTGCCACACCTGCGCGACACCAGCAAATTAGTCGCCAGCGCGCAGCGCATCTACGGTGAGCGCATGGGTCCGCTCTGGGGCGAGATTGAAGCTGTGCCGGAAGATCGGCTCAAGGCCCTCAAAGGCGGCGACATTCTCAGCGTGGCGGGACGGCGCCTGGAGGTCCATTACACCCCAGGCCACGCTATTCACCATGTGATCTTCTTCGACGCGCATTCGGGTGAACTTTTCGCGGGTGACGTGGCCGGGGTGCGTTTGCAGGGCAGCGACTATGTGCGCCCGCCCACGCCGCCGCCTGACCTCGATCTGGAGGACTGGTCGGCCAGCCTGGACCTCCTCAAACGTCTGCGTCCCGACGTGCTCTACATCGCCCACTACGGCCCAATCACCGGCGTCGCCACACACATCGGCAGCCTGCGCGAACACCTCTACGGCTGGGGCGACTTTGTGTTGCGCGCCATGAACGAGGGCAAGTCCGAAGAAGAGATCATCGCCCTGCTCATCAAGCAGGCCAACCCCGAACTGGAACGCGTCTCCCGCACCTTCCACCAGGTTGTGCGCTACGACATCGCCACCAACTACCCTATGACCGTGCAGGGCTACATGCGCTACTGGAAGAAGAAGCACCCTGAGAAATTGCACGAAGCAGAGGAATAATCGCTAAAAAATGAAAGAGGGTATGAACGATCATATAACCGTTCATACCCTCTTTTTATTGTGAACAATACCAGTTCTGCCCACCACTGGAACTCACGCAAGTCGGTAAGCGGAGCTGAGGAGTCACGCCTGCCAGTCTTCCAACAAGGCTCGTGCCGTGTACTCATCGGCGGCAAACCAGAGTTGCTCCATCAGGGCGTTCACTTTTCCTAGTGGCGCAGGAATCGTGATCAGGGTTTCAATCTCAAGCGAGAAGCCGCATCCCTGGCCACCGCACATCGAAGAGGAGATCCATCCAACAGCAGAGGAGTTTCAATCTCAAGCGAGAAGCCGCATCCCTGGCCACTCACGGTTTTGACCCCGCTGGTGTCAACGCTCGTGGTGTATATAAATAAACATATACCCAGATACCAG
>CAXUEY010000116.1:0-5729 GCA_964250225.1 uncultured Ktedonobacteraceae bacterium
GGGAATAAAAGCGGGCCAGAAAACACGCGAGAGATGCATGCGCATATGCACGCTAGTAGATATTGGGGGGGGGCAATGCAGAGCTTCTCCCCCTGGCAAACGCTGGGATCGCTTGTGAACGATCTGTGTCCATACGATGGATTCCTTTCAACATCTGATATGCTCAAACCGATACGCCTGGTGATCTTCCTGCAAAGATCAGAGCCAGCAGAAAGTGCCACGTGTGCCCATCAGGGCAGGTACCTCGCGTCATACCAATGGGAAAAAACAGGCTTTTCTGCTCACATGACAATATATTACGAAGACCAACTAGGGTCTCAGTTTGCCAGTGAAAGGCGACCATCGCCCCACGCCAGTTCCATACAAAAGAAACGATACATCAATCGAGAAGAGCAAACCACGCAGTATGGTTCGACCAGATGGTATATGGCGTTTCACGCCGTCTATTACCATCTTCTCCATTGTTCAGGCAAAGGAATAATACTTGAAAAAATGACTCGCGTCAAGGGTTTTATCGGGGGAAAAAGCATGCAGAGAAAAATAGTTATCATCTTAGAAAACGTGAAATACGATACTATACAAAAACACATGATACATTTATATGAGGCTGTTAACAGTAAATAATTTCTAAAATACTATTGACTGTAAGGATAGCAAATATTTCTTACCCCTCCTGACTACCTGTGCTATACTGAACAGGAAATGCTGGGCAGAATGATGAGCACACCGCAGAAAAAAACAAAGCGCAAAGGAAAATATCTATGACAGTGACGCAATTGCCCTCTGAACACGCCATGCTTCTTATTGAGGTAGATTTCCCCTCTGTAACCCCTCACACGCTTTTTGATTGCTGGACTCAGCCGAGCTTGCTGGAGCAGTGGTGGCCGCAAAAAGCTGAACTTGTGCCACAAGCTGGAGGAGCCTATCATTTAAGCTGGCCGCAGATGGATTGGCATCTGCGGGGTCACTACACCTCTTTTGAGCCTGGAAAACAGCTTGGTTTCACCTGGAAATGGGATCACGACCCGGAGGGGGCCGCAGAGCGCGAGGTCAAGCTCACCTTTGAGCCAGCCGCAACTGGCGGGACGCGGCTTCTCCTCGCGCACGGACCCTATATCGATACGTCAGAAGATCAAGAGCTACGGATTGAACACCACCTGGCTGGTTGGCAGCATTTCCTGCCGCGTTTACAGCAATGTCTTGTAGGGCAAGAACCTGCAAGCTAGCCACGTCTCTGGCAGACATAGATCATCGAGGGAGACGTGGCGGTTAGAGGCTCTTGTTGCCAGTTGCTGTAACACGCGCGGATCTGCAATCTATTGTAGGAGAGCAAGGCTTCCATGCCAGGGTTGATTTTTACCGTGCAGCGCTCATCACAGCACCGCGTCTATCGCGCATCAGCCAGACATAGCTATCCTCCAGGCTGGGTTCAGTCGGAGTCGCGCCGCTGCTCTCGGCCAGTTCGCCCACCACGCGATACTGCACAGTCGCGCCCATGTTCATGGTCGAGACGACGGTGAGATCGCCCGCTGGCTTGGGGCCGCTAGTGGTGACCATCCAGACTTTGCCGCGCGCCTCACTTGCCAGTTCTTCGGTGCTGCCCTGGAAGACGATGCGCCCCATGTTCATGATAGCCAGACGGCGACAGGTCGAAGCAATGTCCTCAACGATATGCGTGGAGAGCAGCACGATGCGATTGCCGCCCAGGTCCGAGAGCAGATTGCGAAAACGAATGCGCTCCTCTGGATCGAGGCCAGCGGTCGGCTCGTCGACGATCAGCAGTTTGGGATCGTTGAGCAGCGCCTGGGCTATGCCCACGCGTCTCTTCATGCCGCCGGAGAAGGTTTTGAGCTTGCGATTGGCGACATCCGAGAGCGAGACCAGTTCCAGCAACTCTTCGACGCGCTGCTGACGCCCTTTGCGTCCGTCCATGCCTTTGAGAATACCCACGTAATCCAGGAATTCACGCGCCGCGAGATCGGGATACATACCCAGATCTTGCGGCAGATAGCCCAGGATACGCTTGATAGCGGTGCGGCCACGTTCAGTATTGCCATCGTACTCGCCCACCTGGATACTTCCGCTGGTTGGGTGCAGGATACCAGCCAGGATGCGCATCAACGTCGTTTTGCCCGCGCCATTGGGTCCAAGCAAGCCGTACATACCATTGGGAATGGCAAGGTCGAGGTCGGTAATGGCGCGCACCCCGCCGCGATAGACTTTATTGAGATGATTGATATCGATCTGCATGATTGGTTTCTCCTTAACGATGAGTAAACTACTCGGCCTTCCCACTCAAGGGCGGGCACGAATGCCGCCCGTACTATGGGCGGATGACGCTCATTTCACTATTTTCTCGTATAATATTGATAGGCACTTTTTGTCATTTATCGCCGCCTACTGACGTGCCTGCTCCAACTTGATCAGGTAGTAGAGCGCCACATTCACCAGGACAGCAATCCCCAGCAGAGCCACCAGGCTACTTATGCCATTGGCCATATTCACATGAGCCGTCCAGCCGAAAAGCGACGTGTGGAAGATCCCCGCACCGATAAAGCTGCCATAGGGCGTGAAAACCGTACCCGACAGGGTGGGCAGGCCATAAACGGGGCTAAACAGATTGCCCCAGAACCAGTAGCCAAAGAAGAGAAACTGGTAGAGCGGCACCCAGATCCACCTGGAACAGGCCAGTGA
This sequence comes from uncultured Ktedonobacteraceae bacterium, assembly GCA_964250225.1. GTDB lineage: Bacteria > Chloroflexota > Ktedonobacteria > Ktedonobacterales > Ktedonobacteraceae > Paraktedonobacter. The sequence continues at coordinate 2,695 of CAXUEY010000116.1, forward strand.
AAAGGCTGCGATACACAGCAAACCAGGCAACACAATCGCGACATAACACAGCAAGCCCAATGGCAGAACCATCCAGCTGTGGAACTGCCAGACCGCGATCCCTAGCATCAACAGGTACACGAGAAAGGCCGGAATGAGCGTCGCCAGGGTACAGCCGAGATACTTACCCAGCAGACGCATCCTCAGCGTGCCAGGCAGCGTATTCAGCAACTCATCCACTCTGGTGCGCCGATCACGCGGCAAACGATCAGCCAGGAAGATGCCAACGCCCAGAGGTGCCAGCAAGTTGGTCATCAACGCTACCGTGGCAACAAGTTGCAGCAGTGAATAGTGCAGAGAAGCCAGGTAGGGGCTGTGCAATTGACTAGCCACTGATCTGGCAATCAGAAGCGCTAAAAAGCCATAGGTCAGCCAGAGTGTGAGTCGACGAATCTGCATGCGAAATTCGTAGCGCAGTACTCCCCCCATAGCCCTTAATGAGTTATTCATAGCATTTTCTCCTTATACATAAGTATAGCAAGTATTATGCCTATTCTTCGCCGGATGCGCGAGAAATGAGCAATTCAGGACGACGCAAAAGAAACCAGGCAAGTATCAACAGTGCAACCGCTGTACCGAGCAGTTCAATGCGATTGAATAGCCAGTATGGTGTAGCGGGCGAGAAGGTGAGCGGGAAGAGGTAGACCAGGAAAAGCAACCTGTTCTGCTCCATTGCTCCATGCAAAACGATCTCGGCTATCGAGATAGCACAGATCAACGCGCCACTGGCCGTGCGGCTGCGCATGAGCAGCGAGAGCACCAGGCCCAGCGCGACCAACCAGAGCATCGAAGAGAGCCAGTTTAATTGCCAGGCCAGAAACTGCCAGGGCTGGCTCCAGTGCGCAATCTGTTCAATCTGGCGCAATACGCCCAGACGCGCGAGCAAAGCGCTGGTCAGTAGCGCGACCACGGCGCTCCACAGCAGGATGAGCAGGAAGCGCGCATTGGCGGTGCGGTGATATTTGCGCGGCATGGTCAGTTGTAACTCAATGGCCGGATCGTGCGTGGCCACCGTCGCCACTATCACCCCGGCGGCCATTGGCAGCAACACTTCCAGACTGGCCCCCATCGAGCGCTCAATATTGGTCAGATTTATATCCCGGCTGACCAGAGCAATCAGCAGCCCCAGACCGATAACCACCAGCAGCGGCGTGAGAAAAACTATCTTGCCCAACAAGCGCAATTCATAGCGCAAACGATCTAGAGACATTGTTCCTCCATATATCATCGATTTATGTGGTATAAGCATCATCATTTGCCTCGTTTCGCTCTACATGTCGTGCTCGCCACCCTATCCCCTCGCGCCCGGTGTTCCCATCATCCCCATGCATCGTTATGTCAAACTGACGAATCGAGGTTGCTTCGGCACGTAGAACACGGCAAAGGCGAACAGCAGCACAGCCGCAATCAGGAGCGCGGGGCTGGTCGGACCAAGATCCAGCGCTGGTAAGGGCAAACCCACCAGGTGGGAAGCCAGCTTTGTTGGAAAAGCCTGTACCAGTTCGATGACCGCCGCACAGAGCAGCGCAAAACCTGAGCCAATAAAAAGCGAGATGGCCAGGCAGAGCGACGAGAGGAAGAGCAACGGACCCAGCCAGAGTTGCACCATCCCTCCCAGGCCACCGCCAGAAACGCTCGCGAAGGCGGCGGAAGACACCACAGCCAGCAGGAAGTTATAGCCCAGAACCAGCAGCATGCGACAGAGCATCAGCAGACGGATCGAGGTTGGTGTAGTGAGCGTCAGTTCAAAAGCGGGATCAACCGTAGCACCGTAGATAAAGGCGCTGCCAGAGGCACCCGCGATGACGATAAAGAGCACCAGCAGGTCAGCGGCGAACGACTTCTGTACATGGGCGTGCGAGGCCATCAGCAGGGTCAGCGCCAGGCCAAAGAGACAGACGAGAGCCGAGACCACCCAGGTACTCTTATGGATCAGCGGAACCTGCGCGCGGAAGAGTAGCCAGAAACGATACAAGGCGCGCGCTGGCGACCAATGCCGTTGCGCAGCCGGCGCGTCGATGCGCGCCCAAACCTGGCTCATCAACTGCGGCGAGGGCAGGGGAGTCGAGTCGAAGACCTGCTGGCTCGCGCCCTGCAATGCCTGCCAGTTCGCAAGCTCAAGCTGGCAGATTGGGCAGGCGGCAAGATGGGCGCGCACCAAACCAGCTCTGACGGCATCCAGGCGGCCATTGAGATACACTGGCAGAAGATCCACCATCTGCGCGTGATTTTTGCGGGCCTGTGTACTCATCGGATTGCGTCCTCTCTCGCGTCCAGCAACGCGCGTAAGGCGCGCCGGGCATTGCTCAGGCGGCTCTTGACGGTCCCCACCGGAACCTCAAGAATACTGGCCACCTCCTGGTAAGATAGTTCCTGTACAAAAATCAGCAGCAACACCTCGCGATGCACAGGGGTAAGCTGGTGCATGGTCTGTGCCAGTTCGTCGCGCGCCACACTCGCCAGTGCGAACTCTTCCGGCTCCAGATCTGTCGCGGGCATACACTCCAGTTCGGTAAGCTCGGCCAGGGGCAGGCGACGCTGACGCAGCGTGTTGTGCGCCTGGCGGCGTGCAATCCCGATCAGCCAAGTCAGAACTTTTGAGCGTCCCTCAAACGTGCTCGCACTCTTCCAGACGGCCACCAGCGTATCCTGCAACAGTTCTTCAGCCAGGCCATAATCGGGCGTGAGTTGGAGCAAATACGCGAAGAGTGGGCGTTGATAGAGCGCGTACAGTTCGGAGAGCGCCTGTCGGTCCCCCTTTGCGATACGCTGCACCAGTTGGGCGTCATCCACAAGCGATTCAGCGGCCATCCAGCTCACTCCTTGTAGCGCCAGAGACTCCACGGGCTATACCTCTCTTTGCCAAACGCTGATTTCCTTTTCTATAGGGTGAGTAGCAGGGTCATACACAAAGGTTCACTGCAAAACAGAGAGGGGGAGACAAACAGCACAGTGTTTTTGACCCCCACGGGTGGTTGTAAAAAGTCATGGTTGGG
>CAXUEY010000116.1:5739-19439 GCA_964250225.1 uncultured Ktedonobacteraceae bacterium
GGGGAGTAGCTGGGTCAAACACAAAGGTGCACTTCAAAACCGCGCGGGGCACACAAACCGCGCTGTTGGTCGCCCCCTCTCTGTTGATGCTCTACTTACAGGTTGGGGGTGCGGGGCCGAGGTCGCCGCCAAAGCTGGTAATCTCCCAATCACCGGTTGCGTCCTTCTGCAAGGTCAGGGTAAGCTTGTATGGTTTGCTCAGTTGGCTGCGCGTGATGTTATACGCAAAGCTCTGAATGGTGCCGTCCGGCGTGCTCGTCGCGCTGCCAGCCACCTCGTTATAGTCGGTGATCTGGCCATAACAGTGGTCATCTTTCTGGGCCATGCGCGCAAAATCATTTTTACCAAGTTGTACGGTGGCAGTAGCCGAAAGCGCGTTATACGCATCGTCATAGCTTTTATTCTGGATGTTTGCGAGAAATCCGCTGGCGGTGTTGGCTGGTCCACTGGCGGCGAGCGCGGCGATAGCGAAATTTGTCAAAGCATACGCGCCCATACTCACCAACACCACGACCAGCGTTCCAATGACCAGGAACAGTACCCATCCCCGCAAAGTGCGCGGTCTGCGCAACCTGCTCGCCCGGCGCTCAGGGCGTGCCACACGCGGTGTCACACGTGGCAAATCGACACGTGTACGTGTCATGCCTGGTGGACGCTGTGGAATTACAGGCTGTCTCCCGGTTAAGTCCGAAAAACGATGTCCCGCCGTCGCAGAATGGTCCAGAGGTCTTTGTCCTTTCGTCTCCGGTCCCTGTCGCCCTTGCATGGTGCATGCCTCCTCGTGCAATAAAAAATGGTTTTCAAGAGAAAAAACTAGGGGTGCAGCAGAATAACGCCGGCCAGTTTGATATGAGCCTGCTGCAACTGCTCCTGCGCCTGCGTAGCCTGAGCGCGCGTCGTCTTGCCCATAATCACCGTCAGCACCATCTGTTCGGCCAGTGCTCCGACCAGCGAGGCTTCCGGGCCCGACAAAACGGGCGCGACATGATAAATCACAATGCCTGGCTGTTTATCGGACGCGGCCACGATCTCCCGCATGCCAGCGGTGACTGCTTCCAGGCGCGGTGAGAGCATCAAAGCGGTCCCATGTTCGCCCACAGAACCAGCGCTCAGGACGCGCAAACCAGGCACAAACGTTGGCTGTAAGCAGGCCGCAATACGTTGAGTCGTCAGCTCCTTCTCTTCCAACAGCTCGCTCAGGCCAGCGCTCGGTGCCAGCCCGAAACACTGTCGCATACCCGGTGTGCGCAAATCAGCATCGACCAGAATCGTTTCAGAACCACTCTGAGCGGCAACTATCGCCAGATTCGCCGCCACCGTCAACTGATCTTTATAGGCCGAAGCCGATGTAATCGCGAGCGTATGTACCTGCGAACCCATTGCACCCGCAGGTTCTGACGCAATTGCTGGTTCTTCATTTTCCCAATGGAAACGAATATTGGCAAAAAGTGTATAAAACGCCTGACTATAGGCGGCTGTATTGTCATAATCGGTGAGCAAAGCGTGTTGCTCCTGTGCGCGTAATCCCACGACGCCACCTCCCTTTCTCAATAGAATATCACCTCCAGCGTGTTATCAAAACAGCATCTATCTCGGCATGCACGCGCTTTATACGACCGACTCGCTACGCGTGCGCGCAATCCGTCCAGGCGTAGGAGCAGGGGGCAGCTCCCCATACACAGGCAACTGGAACAGGTCGGCGACATCCTCTTTGGTCCGAATGCGATCATCCAGATAATCCAGCAAAAAAGCCAGCGCGATAGCAATGGCCAGCGCGACCAGCACCAGCAGGATCAGCAGTGTCAATTTGCTCGCCGACGAACCCGGTACCTTACCCGGCAGAGAGGCAGCACTAACAACGCGCGCTGAAACCGCAGGCTGAATATAATTGCCCGTCGTTGTATTATGGGTGTAGTTGGTCGCCACCACGTAGTCCAGGTATTGCCCCATACGCGACGAGCCAATCTCGCCGATAGCATTAGCAATCGCCCAGGCGCCTGCTGGCGTGCTCCAATTGACGCTGATCGTCACCACGCTATGGCTGCGTGTGGCAGTGAGGGCGCCCGCGATGGCATTGATCGTGCTATCACTCGGATTTTGCCAGTTATTGTTTGCGCCCAGGTCAGCATTGGGGTAACGCTGCTCGATCTCGCCCATATCCTGTCCAATCTGATGAGAGATATCGGTGCAAAACTCTCTGGACGACAGAATAGGCCCCATGACCAGCGTATCCGCGAGTGCCTCCGAGACCGTCACATTATCGGCTGGATTGGGATCGCCCCTGGTCGTCGCGTCCAGACCGATTTGCAAGGAGATAGTGGAATTATACGCAGTCAGGGCACCCGGCGTCTTACGCAGCTTGTAGTACTGATAGCCCGAATACGCGCCTACCACGCCAACAAGCAGGACAACTAACCAGATATAGCGCCAGATAATTTTTGCATAGGTCCGTAGTTCCACGGCTTCTATTCCCTTTCATTATGCACCGCTGCGCCAAAAACAGGGTTGGGATTCATTTGAGAGTACTCCTGCGACTGGATACGCGGCGTTTGCATCTTTGCCTCAATGTATTGCAGCATACGGCGCTGGAAACGCGGCGTGTCGAACTCCAGAGCATGATCGCGAATTTTCTGTGGATCATACCGGCGCTCATCAAACGAGGCCAGGGTAGCTGCCAGGCTCTCAGCGCTCTGCTCATGAAAAAATGTCCCGGTAACGCCCTCAACCACTGAGGAAAGCGCTCCGCCCGCGCCATAGGCGATAACTGGCCGACCAGAAGCCTGGGCCTCCAGCGGAGTGATTCCAAAATCCTCCTCGCCGGGAAAGAGAAAGGCGCGGCAATGCGCAAAATACTCCAGCACTTCCTCGTCGGAGAGATTGCCCAGGAAACGGATCGTTGGCCCGGCCATCGCCCTGAGCTGCTTCTCATCGCGCCCCTTGCCGATCACTACCAGGGGTACTTGCAACAGATTACAGGCCTGAATTGCCAGATCAAAGCGTTTATAGGGCGCGAAACGGCCCAGAATCAGAAAATAGTCGCCTGGCACACTTGCTGGATCAAAGAGAAAACGACTGGCCTCCACCGGTGGCGGGATCACCTGCGCCTCCCGCCGATAATACTTCTGAATACGCTCGGCAATCACCGGCGAATTGGCGATAAAATGATCCACCCGCGCCGCGCTGGTCTGGTCCCACACGCGCAGCCAGGTCATCATAAAGGGCAGGATACGCCGCGCCATCCCGCCCAGTTGCTCGCGTTCAACGTACTCTTGATAATTCCAGCACCAGCGCATCGGCGTATGGCAGTAGCAGATATGCAGCGTCCCCGGCTTCACAAGCACGCCCTTGCCAAATGCGCTGGAACTACTCAGCACCAGGTCATAGCCGCGCAGGTCCAGGCTCTCCATCGCTGCCGGATAAAACGGCAGGTAGGGCTGGTGATGTTTCATCACAAAGGGGAATGTTTGCATAAAAGACGTGCGAATATCTATCTGTCGAAACGCTGGATCAACGCGGGTGGGATCGTAAATCGACGTATAGAGAGGAGCGTCGGGAAACAGCTTGTGAAGTGCCAGCACAACGCGTTCGGCGCCTCCCATCTGATTGAGATAATCGTGAACCAGGGCAACCTTCATTCTTAATAAGCTCCTCGGCTAAACATCACTGATGGAATCGTGCGTAAGAGAATTTGATAGTAGAGGCGCAACGACCAGTTCTCAATATAATAGAGGTCCATCAGCACACCTTCGTCGAAGGTGAGATTGCTGCGTCCGCGCACCTGCCACAGGCCGGTCATGCCGGGCTTCATACCCAGGCGACCCTTCTGCCATTCCTCGTACTGCGCCACCTCTCTTGGCAAAGGCGGACGCGGCCCGACCAGGCTCATATCGCCTTTGATCACATTGAGCAATTGAGGAATCTCATCCAGGCTGGTGCGGCGCAAAAACTTGCCAATCGAGGTCACACGCGGATCATCCTTCATCTTAAACAACGGTCCCTGTGCCTCGTTATGGGCCAGTAAAGTATGCAGCATCTGTTCAGCATTTTTCTGCATAGTACGGAACTTATACATCTTAAACATATGTCCGTTCAAACCCACGCGCGGCTGCGCGAAAACCACCTCGCCTGATGAAGTCAATTTGATAATCAGTGCGAAGCACAGCCAGATGGGTGAACCCAGCAAGAGGAGCAGCGCCGCCCCCACGATATCCGTTGCGCGCATCACCCCACGTTGAATGCGATTGAGGGGTTTCTGCTTAATACCCAGCAGTGGAATGCCCTCGATGGCTTCCATATCAATGCGTGCCAGGCTCAGCTCGTAGAGTTCGGGCACCAGCTTAAAAGACGCGCCCAGCCGTTCACACAGGCGTACCGTGCGAATGGTCTGCAAATGCAGCTCTGAGGGGAGCGCAATAATAATCTCATCCACCTGCATCGAACGGATCACCAGCCCTAGATCTTCCAGTGTCCCCAGCATCGTGAAACGTCCAAAATCGCTCGCGGGCTCGTGCATATCGTGCAAGAAACCGACAATCGAATAACCCAGGTGAGGCGTGGCCGCGAGATGCTGCATAATCATCTTGCTCAAGCGGCCTGAGCCAACCACCAGCACGCGCGTCTCGCCAAGTCCCAGGCGGTGCAGCAGACCCATTAAACTTGACAACACCAGGCGTCCCAGGCAGAGAATCACAATACCGCAGATCCAGACCAAAGGGACGAGCAGACGCGAGCTGGAGGCCGGCTGGAAAACAAAGAAGTAGGTCACCAGCACCGTGAGGCCAATCGTCAGAGAAACCACCATTATGCGCATCTGTTGAAACAGATTGCCGGCTAAACGCACCGCATAGAGTCCACGCATGACAAAAATCAGGATCGCGCCAATGATAATCCCAATTTCCAACCACTGGAAGCTATCAAGCGAGTTGAGATGGTCCTTCGCCTTGGTCACGCCCAGCACATTATCGCGAATAAACAAGAAATCGCCTCGATTAAAAAGTACAGTATAGCGTAGATAGTAAGCAACATGGAAAGCCGCATAGACGAGAAGTGCATCCACCATGATCGTCAGAGCAATTTCAAACAGGCGCCACTGGTGGAGATCTTTACGGCGAGCCGAAATGACCTTTGTAATCTGCCCAGTTGCCCCACCCGTGGAAATCTCTGGTACGCCTGCCGGCAGGCTATTTCCGTTTTGTCCAGTTGTACGCGATGTTTCATTGCTATTCACAAATTGCGCCATATCCCCTGTTACTCCTTACCATCCTGGCTGGTAAAAGAATGCTCTCGTTCTTTGTCAGTAGAGAAGGAGGATGCTTCTTCTTCGTTCTGACCGGGAAAAACATGCTCTAACGCTTTGCCGGAATGCAGGAAGGATCTACTCTCATCGGTGAGAGTGTGAGACAAGCTCTGACGTTGCGCTCTGTGCAAGGCGGCAGCCTGTTCATAGACCGCGACGGTTTGCCTGGCCATTGTGGTGGCAGAAAAGCGCTCACGCACAGCCTGCATCCCGGCCTGACAGCGCGCACGCAACGCGGCATCATTGAGCGCTATGTGTAGAGCCTGGGCCATAGCCTCCACGTCACGAGGCTCGACGGTCAGGGCCAGCCCCATGCCGGCCTCAGGCAAACTCGAAACACTGGAAGTCACCACCGGCGTACCACACGCCAGAGCCTCAGCCACTGGAAGACCAAACCCCTCGTAGAGAGACGGGTAGACAAAGGCCGAGGCTGCGCTATACCAGAGCGGCGACTCGCTGTCATTGACAAAGCCCGGAAAAAGAACATCGTTCTCTATTCCTAACTCCTGGACACGCGCAAAAATCGCATCGTAGAGCCAGCCTTTACCGCCCGCCAGGACCAGCTTGACTGGTGTCCCCGTCGTCTGACGCAAGCGCGCGTAAGCCTCCAGCAAGGTAGGAATATTTTTGCGCGGCTCCAGTGTACCCAGGTACAACAGGAAACCCTGCTCCAGACCGTGATGGGTGCGAAACGCCTGAACCTCTTCAGCGGTGATAGAGCAGGTAAAGCGAGCATCAATACAGGGATAGACTGGAATAACACGCTGTGGAGGAACATTTAATAACTCGGTCAAATCCCGGCTGGTACTCTCTGAGTCGGCGATAATCATCGTAGCACGGCGCAGGCTACGCACCGTAAAAGTGCGGTGATAGACGCGTTTGGGGCGCGTCAGTACCTCTGGCATGCGCAAAAAGGCCAGATCGTGCAGCGTCACCACCCCGGCGCATCGGCGTGGTAAAAACTCTGGCAACACATTGGCCGGCGAATGCAATACCTCGATACCCCGCTGCCGAATCAGCGTGGGCAGCGTCAATTGTTCCCAGGCCACACGCGCCGTCGGTTTACTTTCAGGCCAGGTGGCAGGCACAAACTGCATGTGCGGATGCTGCCCACCCAGGCGGGCAGCAATCTCTGGTCCATTCACAAAGACCGTATATTCATGCGGGCCTGGATGGAGAGCCATTTCAGTCAGTAAAGAGCGAATATAGCGGCTGATGCCACCATTGCGATAGTTCTGACTGAATGAGAGCAACTGAGCATTAATACCAATATGCATACCATCTCCTCTGGCTCTATAACGACCCCAAATTTCTCAGAGTAACAGCACCAGGCCATTCCAGGCTATATGTTGTTGTGTATCTTCAGGAAGTCCACTCTAAAAAAGGATAGCGCCATCCATCAGCACCGCTACTAACTCTAGTATACTATACAGCCAGGCAACCGTATATGAAACTACCCATTTGGCCTGTTCTGGTCAGGTAATAACCTCATCATTATCTTCTCCGTCGGAAGGCCTGACATCACAGGTTTGCTCTTTCTATTCTATCATCTTCTTCGTACAAAAGAACATGAAGAAGCTCACTATCTGCCCTCAGATCACTGAGCCGCAGCCACGCCAGCCGCTTCTGAGCCAGCAAGATTTCTGCTGGTACGCCTGTCATGACCAAAAAGGCATGCGCGTTGCGTTTTTCTCTCCAGCGGTGTATGATAGCCTAAACTTTCAGAAACCACGAGGGCCTACCCCCTCTGGAGAGAAGCGCTTTTCGCAGCAAACGAAAGGGCAATCCTTACATTACGGGAGAAAAGTGCGTGGCGAAACTACTTCGTCTCGATGTTGCACAGCTAACCGATGTTGGCCGTAGGCGTGACCATAACGAAGATAATATGGCGTATGTCATCCCCAAAGATGAGGCGGTGATGACGCATAAAGGCGCGTTGCTTATTGTGGCTGATGGGATGGGTGGACATGCAGCGGGAGAGGTGGCCAGTGAAATTGCTGTGGACACGGTCAGCAGTGCCTATTATCAGGATGAGAATGGCGATGTGTCATCCTCCTTGCTGCGGGCTATTCGGCGAGCAAACGCGGCCATTCAGCAGCGCGCGGCAGAAAATATGTTGCGCAGTGGCATGGGTACCACCTGTGTAGCCGCGGTGTTGCGTGGTAATACGGCCTATATCGCCAATATCGGCGATAGCCGGGCCTATTTAGTGCGTCAGGCGAACATCCGCCAGCTTTCTCAGGATCATTCGTGGGTGGCCGAACAGGTGCGCGCCGGTCTTTTAACCGAAGAACAGGCTCGGACCCACGCGCAACGCAATGTGATTACGCGCAGTCTGGGGACACAACTCGACGTCGATATCGATATTTTCCGGGAGACTCTGGAAGAAGGCGATAGGCTGCTCCTGTGTAGCGATGGTCTTTCCGGCATGGTCAACGATGAAGAGTTATTGCGTACCATCAACCAGTTTGTCCCACAGGAAAGCGTTTATCATCTGATTGAACGCGCGAATGATAACGGTGGCACAGATAATATTACCGCGATAGTCGCGCAGATCCAGGATCTAGGCATTGAACCGCCAAATATGCGCCAACCCGTACTGGCAGGTGGCCCTGAACTCAGCGACGAGGACACCGCCCGCTTATTCGTCTCGCAACCCAATGGCGCCAGTGCCACGGCTCGCAACGGTGAACTGCCACTGCCGGGTAGCCCGTTCCCAACCTATAGCAGCGGCCCGCTAGTCTCACCAGAGAGCGATACTGCTCCACAGCCAGCTCTGCGCGTCAAAAAGCAGCATGGGCGTCTCTTCTATCCCACGCTGGTTTTGCTGATTCTCTTCGTGCTGGTGGCCGCTAGCGGCGCGAGCTATTTCCTGTACAGGAACAAGACCGTCTCCTCGATACTCAATAACGCGGATCAGTTGATTACGCAGGCCAGCAGTGAATCGAGCAGCCACCCGACTCAGGCACTACACGACCTGGCAACAGCCCAGCAGCAGTTGCGTACCCTCCAGAACCTGGATAGTAGCGACAATACGCGCCTGCTCAGCCTGCAAACGCGCCTGGTTACTGCCACCAAAACTGCGATCACCAGTTATAATCAGGCCGCCAATATCGCCCTGCTTCCCTGCACCAATCTTACCCCCAGTACGTTAACAAGAGGCGCGGGCGTCCCACCTGCACAAGCCGCGACAGTTCTACAAATAAACGGGCCGGACCTCTACTATACTCTGGGCCAGGATGGTAAAATCTATGAGCGGGCTTCCGCCAATAACTTGCAACCAGCTTTCACGCTCCCGACATCCAATGCCCAGATCACCAATATGGCCGGCACTGGCGGCGAAATTTTCGCTTTGAGCACCCAGACAGACGCCAATGGTCTGGCCAGCTATAGCCTCAATCTATTGCGCCCGGACGCCACTGCTATGTTGCAACCCGCGCCATCGCAAGCTATCGATACATCGCTCATACAGGGCGGCAATATCCCCAGCCTGATTACAGCGTGGGATAATAACGCCTATGTCGTTCTCACGTCCAAATCCAATCCCAATAGCGCCACAATCTTGAGCTATACGCTGGATAACAAAGGCAATCTCGTCACGCCCCAAAAAACCCGGATCTCGGTTTCAGATGGTATCGTCAGCGCCGCAGCTTTCCCGAACCAGTTCTTTCTGCTCCTCGCGGACGGCTCGGTGCTCAGTTTGCCGGTGAACCCGTCTGATGCAACCTTCGCCAGTTCCACACCTGTCCCGGTCATGATCAGCGGGCCAATTGCCCCAACCCTGGCGACAGGAGCACAAAACTTTACCGCCAGCACATCTGTGCCAACGGTGCCCTCGATAACGCAAAAAGGCAGCGGCCAGTTGACCATTCCTCTGACTTCGCCAAATAATCCGGCAACGTTAAGCGCGGGCAATGTGCATGCGGATAGTACTGCGCATCTCTTTATCGCAGATCCGGCCAACCATCGTGTGCTAGACCTGGTGGTCAAACCCGCCGCCTCCAGTGGAGGACCTGACGTCACACCAACTGCCGCCACCACCTCGACGAACAACGCCGCGGGAAATAGCGTGACACTCAATCTGGTCCAGCAATATGCCTCGCCTGATTACTTCGGCACGATCAAGAGCGTGGCTACCAATCCCGGTGGCACAATCGTCTATATTCTTGGCCAGAACGCGCGCGACACCCAGAGCATCATCGAGGTCAGCGCTGGCCCACAACAGGCCTGCGCTTCCTAAGCAACGGTATCCGCTGGCTCGACAAGCGCCTGCCGCCACAAAAGCACAGCCTCTGTCATTCGGCAGGGGCCTCTCGCTCGTTTGAAGCATACTATTTATTAAACAGGTTTTAGCCTCTATTTAGAAAGGGAAAATCGTGGGTTTTGAGGTAGCTTATCGCACGCATACGTGTGGTGAATTGAATAACAAGCATGTCGGCGAGCAGGTGAAACTGGCTGGCTGGGTAAACAAACGACGTGATCATGGTGGCCTGATCTTCCTGGATATTCGTGACCGCTACGGGATGACGCAGGTGATCTGCGACCCCGAACGCTCACCAGAAGCGCACCGCGTCGCCTCTGAACTGCGCTCGGAATACGTTGTGCAGGTCAGCGGCACGGTGGTGAACCGTCTGGCGGGTACGGAAAATCCCCATTTGAGCACCGGCACGATTGAAATCACCGCGGAACAGATCAGCGCGCTCAATCCCGCGCGCACAACGCCCTTCCCCATCAACGACGCGATTACCGTAGATGAGGCGCTGCGCCTGAAATATCGCTACCTCGATTTGCGCCGCCCGAAAATGCGCGACAATATCATACTGCGCCATCGCATTGTGAAGATCATGCGCGATTACCTGGACGAGCGTGGCTTTCTGGAGATCGAGACGCCCATTCTGATGAAAAGCACGCCGGAAGGGGCACGCGACTATCTAGTGCCCAGTCGCCTCTACGCGGGCGAGTTCTACGCGCTCCCCCAGTCGCCGCAACAGCTCAAACAGTTGTTGATGGTGGCTGGCCTGGACCGCTATTTTCAGATTGCTCGCTGTTTCCGCGATGAAGATCAGCGTTCAGATCGCCAACCGGAATTCACGCAGCTCGACCTGGAGATGTCGTTTGTCTCCGAGGAGGATGTGATGGGGCTGATCGAGGATCTGTTGATCCATCTGATCGAGAAAACGACCAGTAAACGCATCAAACAGCGTCCCTTCCCACGCCTGGGCTTCAAAGATGTCATGGACCGCTACGGCACCGATCACCCCGATCTGCGCTTTGATCTCCCCCTGGTCGAGATCACCGATCTAGCCGCGGCTGGTACTTTTGGTGTCTTCCAGAACGTACTGGCGAGCAAGGGTATGGTTAAGGGCATTCGCGTCCCTGGCGCGGGCGCATCGAGCCGCAAAGAGATCGAGGAACTGACCGCTTTCGCGCGCCAGTTGGGTGCGCAGGGACTGGTCTCCCTGGCCATCAGCGCAAGCAACGAGGTGAAGTCGCCGCTGACCAAATTCATGGCTCCGGCAGAGGTACAGGCGATTATCACGCGTCTGCAGGGTCAGCCGGGCGACCTGCTGCTCTTCGTCGCCGACAGCACCAAAGTCTGCAACGACGTGCTCTTTCGCCTGCGCGTCAAACTGGCCGAGCGTCTGAACTTGATCGATGCTAACGAAATGGCCCTCTGCTGGGTAGTGGACTTTCCGCTGCTGCACTACGATGAGGATCTCCAGCGCTACGACGCCGAGCACAACCCTTTCTCCGGCATGGACGAAGCGCACATTGAGCGTCTCGACAGCGACCCGCTGAATGTGCGCGCCAAACAGTACGACATCATCTGCAACGGCTACGAGATCGGCGGCGGTAGCGTGCGTATCAACGTCGCTGAACTCCAACACAAGGTCTTCGCCCTGATGAAAATGAGCGACGAGCAGATTCGCGAGCAATTTGGCCACATGCTGGAAGCCTTTGAATATGGCGCACCACCCCACGGCGGTATCGCCCTGGGCCTGGACCGCCTGGTCATGCTCTTCGCCGACGAGGACAACATTCGCGAAGTCATCGCTTTCCCCAAAACACAGAGCGCGATAGATATGCTCATGAACGCCCCCTCGCCCGTTGACGAAAAACAATTGGGCGAGTTGCACCTGCGCATTCGCCCAGAAGAGAAACGCTAAATTCGCAAAGCAAGCGGCCCCTCATCAGTGTGGCTGGTGAGAGGCCGCTTTGTCATACTTCATGTAAATCCGCGGATACGATGCCATGCCCATCACAGGCCAAAAATCGCACATCTTGTGTACGTCGAAAAACCATCGCCTCATCTACAACTGTAGGACCATGCTCCTACCAGATGAGAGGCCATGTGCCAGGATTGCATCACTTTAGAAATTGGTGATCGGAATACGCTTAGCCCCTAAATTTGGATGCTTTTGTATAATGAATATAGGTCCTCCCCAAAGACCAAATCGAAAAAACGTTTAGATGGGAAGGTCAGGTATCGGTATCCTACGGCGAGAGCCGGGGGATCTGGAGATGAAGTGGCTTCGGCCTATTTTCTTCACGTCCTGGCTCTCCAGGAGTACAAAAGGAACTGCGCGGTTTCCTCTCTCTGGCTGAAACCAGGAGGCTCCACTCGCGCAACTAGTGATGGGAAGATGGTAAGGAGAAAGAAAATGACATCAATGAATCAGTTGAATTCGACACGAACAACTCCGGCTCAAGCGAATGCAAACGCCAGCGCGGCAATTGCAGGAGTTCTACAGCACCGGCAAACCCCGGTCAACGGAGCTGGAACACCAGCGGTTGGCGTTGTTCCCAAGTTTGTCCCCACGCTGAATGAGGATGAGGCTGTCAGCCAGGCTCGCCTGCTGAAAGCCCTGGCAGACCCCACACGCCTGCGGATTCTCAGCCTGCTCAGTCGCTACGAAGGGGAAGTATGCGTCTTCGAGATTGTTGAAAGCTTCACACTGGAGCAGCCTACGATTTCACATCACCTGCGCATCCTGCGCGATGCTGGACTCGTTGACTGCCGCAAGAAGGGCTTGTGGGCCTATTACTACGTGCGTAGGGAGGCACTCGCGCGTGCCCAGGAAGTGATCAACAGCCTCGCATAGGGAGGTCGTTGTTGGGTTTGTGATGAATTGCGGGTAATGTAGACGCATGCCACCCCGCAAGTGCTGACAGGGCATACACTGTCTGCTCACAGGTGAGCGACCTGATCTCATCGCGCAGCAAACAGTTCGCGGGTGGCGTGCTTTCATTTTAGCTCATGCATTGATACGTATAAAATCGGTACATTGAAAGTGGGAGCACGCGCTATCACATATCCAAACACCCAACAAAAAAGGGGCAGGGCGCGCAGAGGCGGCTATACTCTCTTCTGTCAGAGAGAGATAGCATATCTCTGAGCATACTGCCCGATCCCGTAGCTCAGTGGGTAGAACGATAGATTGTGGATTTTCCCACTGAGTCTACTTTCATCTAAAACCGCTCTGCGCCTTGTTTTATAGGTGTACTTCAAACAGTTACCTGAGATACACTCTCAGAGACCTTCCCACAGGCTTACTAACACACGCGCCTCAATGCCTTCTAGCCTGGCTACCTCATCCTGTCCGTCCATGCTGCTCACTTTTACATGAACTTGAGCGAGGTCCGCCCCCAAGCCTTCAGCAATGTTTCGCTGCATTTCGGGCAGACGCTTCTTCATGCGCGGCAGCTCTCCACAGAGGATCGTCACATCCACTGTACTGAGGAGAAGGTGATTTGGTGCAATGAGACGGCTGTACATTTCAGGAAGATAGTCAATTGATCTCACGCCGGTTTCACCCTTGTCAGGAAACCAATCATCGATATCCCCTTTGTTGACGGCGGCGGCTAACGCCATCACAATGGCATGTGCCACGACATCGCCATCGCTTCTCTTCGTGTTCGGGCCTTTAGGGAAAGCATCGAATGTGACGCCTGCTAGCGTCAACTTTCTCCCCTCAGTAAAGGCATGAAAATCAGAGGCAAAGGCAAGCCGTTGCTTCTTTGCAAGGGTCAGCGCGATTTCTCGCACCAGTTCTGTGCGCGTTGCGTCATCAAGATGTGTCATTTACTGGCCTCCTCATCTATATCGTATGAATAGGCAAACTCGTGTAGCGCACCATTAGCTACGACATGCGTATACTCAAACAGCGTTTGATCCTCCCCCCATACCCAACGATCCATATCAATGACTGGCTGCCCTCTTGAGATATTCAAAAGGCCAGCTTCCTCAGCAGTTGGCATACGGCAATTGAGGCGCTCTCTTGCATTTGCTGCTTTTACCCCGGTGTGTTCCCGTAACCATTTGAAAAGCGGAATGTATCCTTCATCCTTACTAAGCAACTCACCAAGCAAGGAAGCGATGTAGTAACTGTCCAGGATGCGATAG
>CAXUEY010000117.1:0-18737 GCA_964250225.1 uncultured Ktedonobacteraceae bacterium
TTTGGATCGATTGCCCTTGCAAAAATCCGGGCCATTGTGCTATGCTCTCTATCAAGAAACACCGCCTGTTTCCTTCGGGTTATGATGCTCTCCCGCGTCCAATGCCGCTTGCTCTGATGGGTGTTGCGCAGTTATTTGTGCTCCTGGCACTGTTTTTTGGACGCTTATACTACCTGTACGAGTTCGGTGAACGCTGTCTGGTTCCCGAATACCCTCTGGCTCCAATGCAGGCGCCTCCCTACGCCGGACATTGCTGAGCCATGCCGTGGCCAGCCTTGATTGTGGGGCACTCTTGCCCTTTTTACAGGGAGGGACCATCTATGCACACGAATTCATCGACGCAAGCCGCCACCGAGACTTATCCTCTCTACGAGGCCCGTTGGGAGCACGATGCCTGTGGAACGGGCTTTCTGGCCCATGTCTCTGGCGCTGCCAGCCATCTCTTGATTGAGCAAGCCCTGACCGCGCTGGCGCATCTCACCCATCGCGGCGCGCAGGACGCCGATGCCGAGACAAGCGATGGATCTGGCCTGCTGACTGCTATCCCACACGCGCTGTTGTGTTCTGAACTCCAGGCTCAACAGATCACACTGCCTGATCCCGCTGACCTGGCTGTGGGCATGCTCTTTTTGCCGACCACTGAGGCTGCCCGCGCTCGCCAGTTGGTGGAAGAGGTGCTGGCACAACTCCACCTGCCCCTGCTGACCTGGCGCACACCGCCGCTGGATGTCTCGGTGCTCAGCGCGCGTGCCCGTGAGACCGTGCCTGCAATTGAGCAAGTATTACTTGCGCGTCCGCAATATATGCCAGCGCAGGACTACGAACGCGCTCTCTACCACGCGCGCCGTGTGATCGAGAAACGCTGGCAGAGCGAGCAGCTCACTGGCTGTTACATTGCCTCTTTCTCCGCGCAAACGCTTGTTTATAAGGGTCTGCTGGCCCCGCTAGAACTGCCGCGTTTCTATCGCGACCTGACCGATGAGCGCTATACCAGCTCGTTCGCGATCTTTCATCAGCGCTACAGCACCAATACTTTTCCCTCCTGGTCGCTAGCCCAGCCGATGCGTTTGCTGGCCCACAATGGCGAGATCAATACGATTCAGGGCAATCGCCACTGGATGCAGGCCCGCGAACGCTCACTGGTCTCGACGCTCTGGGGCGAACGTCTGCCAGACCTGCTCCCGGTTATTCAGACGGCCAGCAGCGATTCTGGACAACTGGATAATGCCTTTGAACTGCTGACACGCTCAGGCCGCGACGCGCTGCATAGCATGCAGATGTTGATTCCGCCCGCCTGGGAGCAGGACGCGGAGCTTTCTCCAGAAGAGCGGGCCTGGTGTGAGTACCATGCCTGCTGTATGGAGCCGTGGGATGGCCCGGCGGCCCTGATTTTTAGCGATGGCCGCTACGTTGGGGCTACGCTTGACCGCAACGGCCTGCGCCCTCTGCGCTATACCCTGACCTCGCAGGGGTTGCTGATTGTGGCCTCAGAAGCGGGCGTGCTGCCCTGCGAATCCAGCGAACTGGTAGCGCGTGGTCGCCTGGGGCCTGGCGAGATGCTGGCTGTGGATCTTCAGCGAGGTGTGCTGCTGCGCAATGCGGAGATCAAGTGGGCGCTGGCCCGACGTCAGCCCTATCAGCAATGGTTGGATACTCATTTGCTTCACCTGTCCGACCTCTCTGCAATTGCTTCTCATACAGCCCCACCCTCACCATCCGGCGCGACCCTTTTTCAGCAGCAACAACTCTTCGGCTATACTCACGAGGATGTGGAATTTGTGCTGCGCCCGATCCTGAGCGAGAGCAAGGAGCCGACATGGAGTATGGGCGATGACACGCCGCTGGCCGCGCTTTCGACGCGCTCGCGTTCGTTTGCCGACTACTTTCACCAGCGTTTTGCCCAGGTGACGAACCCACCAATTGATCCTTTGCGCGAGAAGAGCGTGATGTCGCTGGCGAGCTATCTGGGTCGGCGTCCCAGCCTGCTGAGCGAGACCGAATTGCGCGCGCGTCAGTTGCACCTGGAGACGCCGCTGCTGACCGAGGTGCAACTTGCCGCGCTGTCTCAGCTTGAGCGCGATGGTTATAGTATCCGCGTGCTCGATGTCTCGTTCGAGCGTGCAGGCGGTCCCGCTGCCCTGCTCGTGGCGCTTGATCGGCTGGAGCAAGAGGCCGAGGCTGCGGTTCTGGCTGGCGCGGATTTCCTCGTGCTCAGTGATCGTCAGGCCAGCCTGGAGAGGCCGCCCACGCCCATGCTCCTGGCTCTGGCCGCCGTTCACCAGGCGCTGATTCGGCGTGGTTTGCGCGATGAGACCTCGCTGATCTGCGAGACTGCGGCGGTGCTGGATGTGCATCAGGTTGCGCTGCTGCTGAGCTATGGGGCCGAGGCCGTCGTGCCGTATCTGGCTCTGGCCAGCGTGCGCGCTCTGGCAGGTCAACGCAAACTGGAACATATCAGACCTGAGCAGGCCGTGGAGAGTTATATCCAGGTGATCGAGGGCGGACTATGCAAAATCATGGCGCGCATGGGCATCTCGACGCTGCGCAATATCATTGGCGCGGGTCTATGTGAGATCTTTGGCCTGGACCGGGCCGTGCTGGAGCGTTGTTTCCCTGGTTCAGCCGCGCATCCCGGCAGCCTGACTTTTACGGCCCTTGCTGAGCAGGTACTGGCCGATGTCGAGCCGCTTGTCATGCAGGCTGCGAGCGGGGCCAGTGTTGAGGCCGAGGCTACTAACCGCCGCAAGTTGACAGATATCGGGCGTTATCGCTTCCGACGCGACGGCGAGTACCACGCCTACCAGCCGCTTGTTATCCGCGCCCTGCAAAAGGCCGCGACGACGGGCCTGCGCGAGGATTACCAGCGTTACACCGAACTGGTCTACCAGCGCCCGCCGACAGTCTTGCGCGACCTGCTCTCTTTTCGGTCACGCATGCCCATTCCCGTCGAAGAGGTCGAGCCGATGGAATCGATCCGCGCGCGTTTTGTCATCTCAGCCATGTCAGTTGGCGCGCTCAGCCCGGAGACGCATCGCACGATTGCCGCGGCTATGAACGGTATTGGCGGGCGTAACAACACCGGCGAGGGCGGCGAAGACCCCGCCTGGTATCACGAGACGCTTAACGGGTTTCCGGTCAGCAGCAAGATCAAGCAGGTGGCTTCAGCGCGTTTTGGTGTGACCACCGAGTACCTGGTGCGCGCCGAAGAGCTGGAGATCAAGATGGCGCAAGGCTCGAAGCCCGGCGAGGGTGGTCAGCTTCCACCGGCGAAGGTCACGCCGTTTATCGCCCGTCTGCGCCACACGGAGCCGCACATTCCCTTGATCTCGCCGCCACCACATCACGATATCTATAGCATTGAGGATCTGGCCCAACTGATCTACGACCTGCGCCAGGTCAACCCGCGCGCGCAGATTGGTGTGAAGCTGGTCTCCAGCATCGGTGTGGGCACTATCGCGGCAGGTGTGGCTAAAGCGCATGCCAACTACGTGCTGATTAGCGGGCATGATGGCGGCACAGGAGCCTCGCCGATGCAGTCGATCAAGCACGCGGGCATTCCCTGGGAGCGCGGCCTGGCCGAGACGCAGCAAACGCTGGTCAAGAACGGCCTGCGCACACGCGTCAAAGTGCGTGTGGATGGGGGGATGAAGACCGGGCGCGACGTGTTGATCGGGGCCATGCTGGGGGCCGATGAGTTTGGTTTTGGCACCGCCAGCCTGGTCTCGCTCGGCTGCGATATGGCGCGTCAGTGTCACCTGAATACCTGCCCCGCCGGTATCGCGACCCAGCGCGAAGACCTGCGCGCTAAATTCACCGGCACGCCTGCCGCGCTTATCAACTACCTCACCCTGGTCGCCGAAGAGGTGCGCGAATTGCTCGCCCAGCTTGGTTTCACGCGACTGGAGGACGTGATTGGGCGCGCCGATCTGCTGGAGCCCGCGCCCAACGCACCACTTGAGATGGAGCGTTTGCTCGTCGCCCTGCCTGTGCATGTCAGGTCCGAGCCGCGTGTTGTGCCGCCAACCTCGCCCCTGGCTGAGCAACTACTGATCGAGGCTGAGCAGGCCCTGCGCGGGGAGTGCAGCGTCCTGACCCGGCACAGCATCGCTAACTATGATCGCACGATTGGCGCGAGCCTGGCCGGTGAGATTGCGCGCCGCTATGGGAACGCGGGCCTGCCGGGTGTGAGCGTCACCAGCGTTTTCCACGGTTCGGCGGGCCAGAGCTTCGGCGCCTTTAGCGTGCCGGGCATGAACCTCGTGCTGCATGGCGAGGCCAACGATTACGTCGGCAAGGGCATGACCGGTGGCCAGATCGTCATCGCGCCACCCCAGGAGGCAGGTTTTGCCGCGCACCACAACACGATCATTGGAAATACTGTGCTGTATGGCGCGACAGGCGGCCAGCTTTTCGCCGCTGGTCGCGCGGGTGAACGTTTTGCGGTGCGCAACAGTGGCGCGCTGGCCGTCGTTGAGGGGGTGGGCGCGCACGCTTGCGAGTATATGACTGGCGGGATCGTCGTTGTGCTAGGTGAGACGGGACCAAACTTCGGGGCTGGTATGTCGGCTGGCGTGGCTTATGTGCTGGACCCGCGTGGATCGTTCCCGCGCCGTTGCAACAGCGAACAGGTCGAGCCGCAACGTCTGGACGATCCTGCCGAGATTGAGGCGCTCTATACGCTCATCCAGTGGCATCGCAAGAAGACGCAGAGCTGGCGCGCTGCCCAGGTGTTGGCCGAATGGAGCCAGATGCAACGCGCCTTCTGGCGTGTCTCCGCCCGCGGCTACGTGGCCGACACGCGGGATATGCTGGCGCAGGTTCAAGGCTAAAGAGGTATGAGCGATGGGGGGGGGGGGTGGGTGTGGGCACACCCCCCACCCCGGGAGGTCTGTTGGCAAAAAAAACCCCTAACGCATCGCTCATACTTTGGAGCAACGAGGGAAGGTTGCTAATCTGCTGGTGCTGGCGCCGTAGAAACAGGCGGATTGAGATTTCCAGTGATGGGCGGTGGCTGATAGCTGTGATTGTTCAGGCTACCAGAGGCGGGTACATACTGGCTACTCCCGTTGGAATAATTTGGCGGCGAGGACGTGACCTGGATCTGTTTGCTCATCTGGCAACTTCCGGCCTGGTCACTGACTTTGAGTGCCAGAGTATAGCTCCCCTCCGAAGCATACGTGTGCTGGACCGTGATCCCGTCGGCCTGCTGGCCATCACCGAAATCCCAATGATAGGTGAATTGGCTCTGTGCTGAAGCGGGATCGAACGTTGCCTGAGCGTCCAGCGTGAGTGATTGGCCGGGTTGGGTGCTACCAATATCATCGAATGCGGCGACGGGCCCTGCTGGCCGGGAACTGGCGAGCACCAGACCTCCCAGGTCCGGGTTGGTGAGCAACCAATCGGTCAGCATTGGCGGAAGCGCGAGGGCCAGTTTCAGGGCGAGAGCGGGATCAGTTGCGCTGCTGGCATACCCATTCATCAATTGCAGGGTATCCCAGGGTGTGTCATTGGGAAAGATATACTGTTGTGGCAGGTTTGGATCGGTCGCCTTTGGCTGCTGCGCAGTTGGAACAAGATTATAGTCGCCAATGGTCAGATTGGGGATATTGGCAAAGCCAAAGGGCACATCATCACTGGCTGGAGCGGCAATATTCATCGGCGCGATGGGAAGGTAGCGTGCCTGATCGGGCGTGAAGATTGGCTCGTTTACCTCCTGGTTGCCCTGACCGTGGTAGGCCAGGGTGGTATAGCCCAATGCGCGCATCTCTTGCATCACCGGCGCAACCATTTGCTGAACCAGATTCATCAAGAGTGTTTTACCAGGTGTGATGCCAGTAGTAGGCATGATATCCAGTGCCAGAGGTCCATTGGCATCCTGCCCTAAAAAACGCACTGGATAGTTAATGCCCATCTGCTCTTCATCGATCATCGCTACAATATTGGAGAGGTCGCCATTCGCGATTGAGTTGATATAATCATATGCGCCAATCGAACCCTGCTCTTCGGCATCAAAGATGATAAAACGCAGGGTCAGCGCGGGATACGCGTGATTGGCGCTCCAGTACTGGGCCAGTGCGCGAGCTGCCGCCAGCTCAGCCGCGCACCCGGAGGTATCATCATAGGCCGATTGGGTCGTATCGGCCATACCATCATAGTGAGTGCCGATGATGATCACCTTGTCGGGATGGAGTGCTCCAGGGATAGTAATTTCGACGTTATGACCGGGGAACTGCGCGGGCCGATTTTTCCAGCCATTGCCATTGAAAGGGCGATCAAGAGCGTGTGCCCCAAAACCTTGCAGATTTTTCAGCATCTCCTGGGCCCAGTAGGAGGCAAGCTCGGCGCTCCCATTCGTGCCAGGCTGCAAGTTCGTGTCGTACCCCGACTCGCGCCGCCAGAAATGTGAGGTCATATAATCCAACTGTGCATAGAGATAGTTCGGATCAACTGCCGGGAAAGCAGTCGTAGCCGGGGGCGGCAGAGGGTTGGCGGGTGAGGTCAGTTGGATGCTCTGCGGCTTCATGCTCGTGGTCTGCCGAGGTGCCTGGCTGGTGCAGCTTGTCAGCACGCTGATAAGCAAGAGGGTGAGTAGAGCGGTTAGCCAACCTTTGCCAGCAGGTGTTCTCTGTGAATACAACATGGACTTTTCTCTCATTCATTTTTATAAACATATGCTCATGTATAAATATCGTCGAGCTAGCGAAAATGTTACACAACCACGTAACAGGGCTATGGAGATGAGGCCGTTCTGGATCAAAAAGTACTATTTACTGGCATACATGCGAGATAATACATATAAAATGGACAGATTTTGTCCCTGATTATATGTTATGCTTTCGTTGTAAAGACTGAGAAGTGAGGTATCTATCCTACTTCTCTTATCAAAACGTGTGAGCAAGGATTGAGTTTGGTGGATAGTTTCGATAACGGTATAGACGCGCGTAAGAAGGCTAGTACTCATAAATCACGGCGCAGCATGCTTCTGGCAGTGCTGTTTCAGGTTTCCTGGCCGCGCCGTCTGACATGCCAGGATATCATGGCCCAGCTTCCCCTGTATGGCGAAGGCGAGAGGCCGCGTGCCGTTCATCGCGACATTGAAACGTTGACTGGTCGTCAGCTAAAAGATTTGCTTGAGCCAGGCGATGTGCGGTTGGAGGAATGGTGTACTGAGCAACAACGCTTCAAACGATTAGCTATTTCATATGCAAAACGCGCTGGTACCTTTGGTCTGGAGCAGCCAGTATTTTCTATTGATATCGATGAAGATGAAGCGCGGGCATTCGTCGCTCTACAAGAAGGCTTTATCGCTGGGACACCTTATGCCGATGCTGTCCAAACATTACTCAAGCGTTGGGCCTGGCTATTCTCAGAGAGAAGCCATCGCCTGGTCGCACAAAAGCGCAAACGACGGGCACGCCCGTTGCTGCTCCCCCTTTCGCCAGTGGAAGACTACAGTCGGCATGGCAATACTATCTTGAGCCTGGATAAGGCCCTGGAGGAGAGTGCCTATATTGCGTTTGCCTATACGCCTCTGGGGCAAAGTTGGAATGCCGAGCCGATCTTGCACACCCGCGTAGAACCCTATGAACTCGAATATCGCGATGGTCACTGGTACTTCACTGCCTATTTGCTGGAGCAAGGCAATTTTGTCGATTATCGAGTTGATCGCATCCAACCGGATTCAGTGCGCCTAGCCGACTCGCGCGACCATTTTTTACCCGGCAATCGTCGGCGGCGGGGCGTCAAAATTCGCTATTGGGTCTCGCCCATGCTCGCCCGCCACGGCAGCCTCAGCGCGCGCCTGAAAGAGCAACAAGTGACGCTGCTGGATGACGGTCAGGGAGCTCTTGTCGAAGGCTACGCGAAGTCGGTCTGGTGGGCCAAACGTCTGCTGCTCGGCTATGGCTCGCAGGTGAAAGCGCTAGAGCCAGTGGAACTGGTACGAGCGATGCAGGAGGAAGTGGAAATGATGAGCAAGTTCTATGTGGAAGAAGAAAAATAAGACCCCTCTCTTACGGAGAGCGGCAAGGTACTAAACTTGTCAAAAGGAGGAAAAAATGTCGAAAAGCAAGATCAACGATGTCGCAAAGGTTGAAATCGTTCTGGCTAGTTTTAGAGAAAATAGCTCAGTCAATGAGCTTTGCAAGAGCAACGGGGTTGCTCGCAGCACGTTCTACACCTGGCGGAGATCTCTGTTAACTTACCTTTCTGCGGGTGTTGCATCGAAGCAATCTAATAGGCGTCCTGCGTAGTGTGAGATCATTTACGAGTGTGAGCAGGTAAAAAAGCGTAACTGCCTACTCACCTGCTTTGGTTATGTAGTTACAGGAGGTCAAGGTACTATGGATTCCTCATTTCTGCGCATTGCCCCAGTGTATTCCGCGTACCATCCGAGTGCGCAAATCGGGGCCGTGCGGCTGCTCAAGCACCAGGTCGCGACCTGGGATGCGTTTCGCGATCCTGCGATTGATGTAGTGTTTAATACCGCGATGACCAGCGATGGGAAGAGCCTGGCGGGGTATATACCAGCTTTTCAGGAGGGGCAGCATGTGATTGCGATGTATCCCACGAATGAGCTGGTGTTAGACCAGTTTACCGCGCTCGCCAGGTATCAACACGATCTGGGTGTGCGTTTGCCGCGCTATGACACGATGTATGGCGCAAAGATCAGCCAGCTTATGCGCGAGCATGACGCTCAAAAACGTCTGGAGGAAGTGCGCAAGCTGCTGGAAAGAAACGGTATCGTGCTCACCAATCCCGATCTGGTCCATCTGATGCTTAGCCATCAGTATGGCTGGGATCATCAGCGCAAAGAACTGGCTGTGACCGCTGGGGCATCCTTTGATTACTTTCTCTTTGATGAGTTTCACGTTTTCGGCGTGCCACAGGCAATCTCAGTGATGAATATGCTGGGGTATTTGCTGGTGAATTATCGAGAGAAGCCCGCTGAGCGCAAAAAATTCGTGTTTCTTTCCGCAACTCCCAGCGCTCTGCTGACAAACCTGCTGGAGCGCGGCGGCATTCGCTATCAGGTCATCAAAGGGAGCTATGCATCAGAACAACGCGAGGACTACCGTTGCATTTTGCAGCCATGCGACCTGCACCTGCATGAAGTTAGCCAGGATGCTCCTACGGAAAGCTGGGTGCGGGAACATCTCGACGATATGTTGCGCTTTTTCAACGAGCACCCTGGCTCAAAAGCGGCCATCCTGGTCTATTCGGTTGCCACCGCGCGTCGCCTGGTTGGGTTTTTACGCGAGTATTTCAAACCCTATAACATTGAAATAGGGGAAAATACTGGTCTAGCATCTCAAGAAGAGCGGCAAGCATCCTATCACAAACAGATCCTGGTCGGCACCTCAACAGTCGATATTGGGGTTGATTTTCATATCAACTACCTCATCTTTGAAGCCTCGAATGCTGGCAGCTTTCTCCAGCGCTTTGGGCGTCTGGGTAGGCACGCGGAATTTGCGAGCTACCAGGCTCACGCGCTTTTACCGCGTTTTGTACTGGAACGTCTGGGCGAGAAGTTTGCGACAGGCCAGGAGATTGAACGAGAACAGTTCAATGAGTGTATGCGCGACGTTTTTCCTGTTGAGCAGGAATTTGCCGGATATACCCGCCGTTGGGGAGTGGTACAGGCCGCTCAGGTGCTCGCGGAACTGGATGGGCAGAAGAAACGCGACGCAAATGAGGCGTTCTCACAAGCGCTGCAGGAGCAATACGAACGCTTCTACGCTGCTGATAAGCCCGTTATGCCCAAAGCGCTGAAAAAATATTGGGCATATCGCACCAATGCGCTAGAAATTATGGAGGAATTAAGCAGTTTTCGTGGCCAGAGTCCGCTCTCCTGCGGGGTCTGGGATAGTGACGATACGCTGAAAACATACGATTTGTTCTTCTTGCTGGCCAACGCGAATTTCGAGGTGCTGACCGCAGAAGCCTTTTTGCAGGAGGTACATAAACGCGGGCTGGATGAACACGAATTCCGCAAGAAACATTTTTATGTGAAAGTGTGGGAATACGTGGCGGAACGTCAATCTCTGGTCCTGGGCCTGCGGCACAACCTGGCGGAGAATGCACATATCTTGCATCAGGTGACTGTCCTGGATGATTTCTTTGTGCGCGATCCCCGTAGCACCTGGCTGGATCAGATCAATCGTCGTTTGAAAACCATCAAGTTGCCCTGTTTGATCAGTCCTATGGGTCGTAACGAATTGCGGCAACGGCTCAAACTGGGCGGTATCTTCCCTATCTATCGCCTGCGCGATGGTTGGGAGCAGGAATACTCGGTGGCTTTTGGAGAGGAGGCGTTGCTGCTCGACTCGTTGCTGTTTTTTCTGAAGATGAAAGATGATCGAGCTATGATGCTTTAGAAAAGCAAAGGAGCATATGTACGGCAATGCTTGTTTGATAGGATTGATTACCAACGAAAGGAGTAACAGTGTTTTATCTAGATTTTCTGACTCAGGCGCTTGAGCCTGGTGATAACGTGACGCGCGAGTTCATCGAAAGTATGCTCCCGCGTATGTTAGAAGTGTATGCCGAAAAGTCAGCGAAAGGAGGTGAGCATAGCCGGGATACGCATATCGACGAAGCTACAAAACGCAAATTTGAGGAGAAGGGCGACCAGAGCATGGTCAGCCATCTCTTAAATGGTATCTTCCCTACCACGCGCCTGCTACACTGGCTGGAACAGGCACAACTGGGACCAACGCCTTTTACGGAGGTAGAGCGCCGTGTCTATATCCTCTCGTACCTTATGCACGATGTGGATAAAATCATTGAGAGTCATGGCATCGGCACCTCTAGCCGCGAGGATATCGAGCGTGCGAAAACGATAGTTGCGGAACAATTGCGCCACTGCCAGGTCGAGAAGTTCTTCCCGGATTTCACCACCTACCTGGAAGACATTACCTATCTGGTTGTGAACACACAACAGAAATATGGGACGCACCTGCATACCTATCTCTGGCAGTTGCAGCTAAAAGAGCGCCGCCTCTTGCTCTTACGCCGACTTTGTACCTACTCAGATCAGATCGCCTATTTAGTGGCGTCGCCGTCCGCCATTCTGATGGAGGCTGAAGCGCAAACGCTCAGCACTATTCTGGCCGAACTGAGCGATGACGAGCTGATCTTTACCTATCACCAATTGCGCGAGGTGCGCGGTCTGCTCACCAATGTGGTCAATAACGGGCTGGTGGAACTGTTTACAGCCGGGCGCGAGGGTGAGATCTGTCCCTATCTCTTCTTCTCCGATGGTGTGGTATATATCAAACGCAAAACCTGTCAGATCGCGATCTCTACAGAGCAGGTTGTAGAAGTTGTGCAGACACGCTTGAGAGATATTTGCGCTGGAACAATTAAAGAGCAGGCGCCAGGTTTCAAATTTAGCATTCAAGGGATCGCCAGGCATCCCGACTACTACTTCGAGTTTCTGAACCTCGAAGAATACTGCGCGCTGCTCGCTACCTTTACCATTAAGGGTACAAGAAACGATGTTGCCAGTGGTCCACTTGAAAAGCTGCGTAAAATGCAGGCCAATGGAGAAATTCCCGCTGATCTGGTGCTGGATTTTCCGCCAGAGGATGATGAGCGGCGTATTGGCAAGATCAGCCGCTTTTTCTCAGTGGTATTCGTATCTCTACTGGGAATGCTCGATAAACAGCAGGCAAGCTTGCGCGCGCAGACTGAACAGGCGGTAATAGAGCATCTTGGGCTAAAACCCTACTGGGAGCAGTCGCTAGCGATTCCCAACAAAGGCGGCGTGGAATATCGCTGGTTCTGGCTGAGCGCCTGCTATCGGCGCGATCATCCTGGCATTACCTCATACGAGGGCGCGGGCAATTTGCTGGAAGTGTTCCAGACAATCCTGAGCCTGGTACGCGATGTAGCTGGCGCGGAGCTGCGCCAGAAGATGCCTCAGCACTATCTGAGCCACCTGACGCTTTACCTGGATAGCATGGTCGAGCTGCCTCTGTCTGTACGCTCGCAGGGCTTGTTGCCAGATTTTCGGGGCGAACTGGGACGGTACGCCAGGGCGAAAGAGCAGGGCAAGCGCTCCTCGCTGATTTGTACGCTTTGCAACAGCGCGTATCCCACAGAAGAGCAGGCCGATAGCACCGTTTTGTTCCAGCCCTGGGTCTATAAAAACAAACTCTCGCTCTACGCTGGCAAGAACGCGGGCGGATTTTGCGCGATCTGTGCTCTCGAACTGATGCTGCGCCAGATCATGCTGAAAGGGCAGTTGCGTCTGACCGGCGGCAAGTTTGAAGCGCTCAAAATGAAATACGTGGCAGTCTATCCGAACTTCTTTTTCACCGCTGAAACCGGAGCGCTCGTACAAGGCATGCTCGATCAGCTACAGGACATCAACTTCTTCACCATCCGCCGGGAGTTGGAGCGCAAAGATATCACAGTGGAGACTCTCCTCCACCTGGATGCTTTCGCCGCGCCAGACAAACGCGCGAAGACGCTTCAGGCGTTTGTCTATCAAGAAGAGGATGATACGCTAGAGGAAGAGGAGGATGCCATAGTAGAAGGAGACGAGGAACAAACCAGAGAAAGTGAGGCTGATACAGTCCAACGTAGCTACCTCAAATTCAGGCAAGATGCCTATCCTGGCATGTGCTTCTTTGGGATGAAGGCAGCCAAAGACGATAACGATACCTCCGCCTGGGCGATGCCCGCTTTCCTGGCCCTCGCCCTGCCACTGATTACCAACACCAAAGTGGTTGTGTCAGAGATGTCACTGCCGCTCTTCTCGTCGGGCCATGAGTTCCGCGAAACCGTCATCTTTGACGCACCGCATCCCTACCTGGGTCGTCTCTTAAAGACCGAGCGAGTGCGCGTCAACGCGCTGCTACGCAAGCTCAAGGTGTTGAGTAGCCTCTATACGGTCAACCTGGACACCTACGCGAGACAGGGCAAGCCCGAATGGAAACACCTGAGCGCAATTGCGCGCGACCTGGAAACCGATCCTCTGTTTCTCTTTTCTTATCTGCGCAAGCAGGAGCGGGGAGACTCCATGTATCCTGGCTCAGTTGAACATTACATGCACATCTATAGAGATGTATTGGAGGAAGATTTGAGCAAAATCGAACATTGTGTAGATGCTTATACCGCTTTCTATCGTGGCGGCTATCAGTCGCACTCGATCCTGAAACCGGTGGATATCGTGGCCAGAGCCATGATCAATAGCCGCCTAAATATCGAAGATGAAGACTTGCTCTGGCAGATTCGCGGTGAACTTAAAAGCTGGCTCGACCGCGTGCGCACTCGTCAGGCCACTGGCTGGGCAGTGTTTCGGGGCAAAGATATCGACACGAAAGAGGCCGAGGCCATCAAGACGTTCGTCGAGATCTTCTATAATGAGGTTTTTCTTGACTACTGCCAGGGCGAGCGCGGCGTCTTACGGGGCCAAATCAACCGTTTCAAAGACGGCTGCGAAGCCTATTACATTTTTAAACGAAGCCATTCCGTTTTTGAAGAACACGTTGAAGAAGCTGAAGTCCCTCAAAGCATCTAAGCAGTTGTCTATCGTTCGTACATCTATACACATACAAGAAGGAGAACATCACCATGTTTCTACAGACACTCGACACCCTTGAAGTATTCCACCAGGAGATCCCCAAGTTCCCTATGGGCAAATACGCGCATATTGTTTTGTTGCGTGAAACCAGCTCGTTCGCGCTCTTCCAGACAGATGGTGAACTGAATAGTAGCCGCGTGAGTCTGGGGCGCAAGGAGCAGACGCAGACGCCAGCTACGCGTATTGTACTTTTCAAACGCAAGCAATCTACGCCTGAGCGCCTGACTGGACGCGAGTTGTTGCGGCGTTATGGCCTGGTAGACAACTGCAAGTACAATTCTGCCGACTTCTGCAAGCGCTGCCCTGACTGCATCTACTATGGTTTTGCCATTGGCGACCAGGGGTCCGAACGTTCCAAAGTTCTGGTTGATTCGGCCTTCTCGATTACTGGCTACGACACCTCACATATGCAGTTCACCTTTAACGCACCCTCGGAGAATGGCACGATGAGCGAGGACGGCAAGATGAAGACGGCCCTGGGCGAGCAGGATTATGTCATGCCACAGGTGTATTTTCCCGCAGTTGTGACCATTAAAGACCCGACAGAAGCAGAGTTTATCTATATTCTGAATAACATCACACGCACAAAGCGCTATGGGGCGCAGAATACGCGCACAGGGACCGTTGAAAACCATATTGCGGGAGTGATTTTTGCCGATGGCGAAATTTTCTCAAATCTGCAATTTACCCAGGCTATTTACGATGCGCTCACGCAGGAGCAGCGCACAAAAACGCCACTCCTACAAGCGGCGGTCTTGCAGGCCATGACGACAACGCTCCCTGAACTGTTGCGTGAGGATGGTGTGGTAGCACAGCTCTATGCCGGGGAGAAGCTACAAGCGTTACTTGAAGAGGTGAAGCAGATTACCAGCAACGAGGCCAGGCTCAAAGAAGTACTGGCGCGGGCAAACGCAGAAACGCAGAGCTATGCCAGAATACACGGGGTCGATGCGAAAGAGACGAAGACGAAGGCGAAAAAATAGGAGCAGGGTATGCTGATTACCATCTGTCGTCTGGAGCTACACGACTTTCTCTTCTACGCCTCGCGCGAGATGGGGCGATTGTACGAGACAGAGAAGTACCTCCACAACTACGGGCTGACATATGCACTGGGCTTGACGCGCTCGCCCTACGCCAACCTGACCCAGGTGCCCCATTATGCAGAGGATCTGAGCCTGTTGAATGAGCAGGGGGTGTACGTTACGCCCGCGCATCCTTTGCGCCATACTTTCGCGTTTCACACCTTCAAGATGGCAAGCGTCGGTTATTATAGTTTTACGCCTCAAATTAGCACAAATCAGGTAGTCTTTGGACGCGCTAAAGAGCTTGCGCCCGAAAGTCGCTTCGAGTTTTTTGTGCTGAGCGAGCGAGAAGTCAGGTTGCCGCGCTGGATTCGCCTGGGCAAATGGATGGCGAAGGCGCGCGTTGAGGTCGTAGCCACGAATAAAGCTCAGGTAAAACAGGGGAGGTATCAAGCCAATGGCACGCTGAATCCGCTTGATTTGCCGACCTTCCCGGAAAACTGCAATATTGTGGCGATGGCTCCAGCCAGTCTGATTACCAACGTGTATGCCACTGGCGGTCATTACGAAGTGAAGGGGGAGAAGCAAGCGGTCTGTCTACCTGCTGGCATGAGCTATCAACCGGTATATGCTCAGCGGTAGAGATGCCCTGGTGTTTCGTCCTGATACAGCGCTGTGGTAGCCTGCGGGTTATCACAGCGCTTGAGAGAAAGGCTGATACTATGGTACAAGTACAGGAAAAGGAAAATAAGGGGGAAGTGAAAGCTCCAGATCGGCTCTACTCCCTGCTCATAAAACTCCGCCCACTGGAGCGCGGTACGCTCATGCCCTTCTCAGGAGAACTGATTCACGCGGCCTGGTTGGATTGGCTGAGAACTGCCGCGCCTGATATTGCAGCCATGCTGCACGATGGCAATCAGCGGCGGCTCTTTACGTGTTCTTGTTTGCAGTTTCCCTTGCCGTCTATGAGAGTCAGAGAGGCCGAGCGCGGCAACGTCCATCTCCCATTGGAGCCAGAAAAGGTCTATAAAGTGCGCTTGACTCTATTGCTCGGTGAGTTGTTTCCCCTGTTTTATAGCTCGCTGATGCATTACAGCAGCAAGGAAGCAGGAGTCAGGGTGCAGCCATTTATGCGTTTGGGTAAACAGGCTTTTGCGCTGGAAGAGGTCATCTCTGCGCGCGAAGATAGTTCTGGTTGGACTGGTTATACCTCATTTAGCGGATTGGTCGAAAAGGCCAGAGCGTTGCGTTTAAAGCGCATCGAAGATCTTGAGCTAGAATTTGCCACGCTCACCACCTTCCACCGAGGCAATGCCAGCAGTCCTTATGGGAAGCATTACGCGCTTCTTCCATTCCCTCAATATGTCTTTCCCTGGCTGGCCAAACGTTGGCAAGAGCTAGCCCCGCCTGAACTCGCGGACATTATCCAACCTGAGCGTATTGAATGCTACGTCAATGACGATGGCATAGTTATCGAGGATCATGCTCTGCAAACGCACCGGGTGCAATTCGCCAGATATCCGCAACGCGGCTTCTTAGGAACCTGCACATACAGTCTGCGCGGTCCCGACGAGGCAAGCGTTTTGCCAGGCCATCTTACTATCCGACAACAGATCGTGCTGCTATCCCAATTCGCTTTCTACACTGGTATCGGATATAAGACAACTATGGGCATGGGACAGTTGCGCTTGAAATAAGGAAAGAGAAAACATGCTTGAAGAGAATCTTACTGCGGCAAGAGATGAGCACGAGACCGAGGAGCCGCTCTCTATCTCTTATCTGAATGCTCTGGAATACTGTCCGCGCCGCTTTTATTACGAATGCGCGCTGAGCGAATTCATCGAGAATCATCACACCCTCGAAGGGACATTACAACATGAAAGGAGCGATAGCGGCCAAACAACCCGCGAACATGATCTTGTCACAATGCGCCGTGTCTGGATCGGGTCGGATCGCCTGCACCTCAGTGGTTTTGCCGATGTGGTAGAAGAGCAGGCTGGTCAGCTCACGCCAGTAGAATATAAAAAGGGCAAAATGGGAGATTGGTTGAACGACCATGTGCAGCTTTGCGCCCAGGCACTCTGCCTGGAGGAGATGCTGAACTGTGAGATTCCCCACGGATACATCTTTTACTTTGGTTCAGCCAGGCGCGAGGAAGTTCCTTTTTCTGCGATGCTACGCCAGCATACTGAGGAAACCATACGCCAGGCATTTACTCTTCTGGCACAAGGCGAGTTACCGTCGCCATTGATTGGCAAAATCACGAAACGCACACCGCTGCCGGCTCTGCACCCCAAATGCAAAGATTGCAGTTTGGAACCGCTCTGTTTGCCACGAGAAGTGTTTCTGATGAAAAGCGGGAAATAGATAGTAGTAAGGGAAGAAAAGATGGCAACACTCTATCTCAATGAACAGCAGTCTATTGTCAAAAAGCGAGACGGCTACCTTATTGTTCAGTATCCAGATAAACACAAGGTTGAAGTGCCACTGATCAAAGTCAGCCAGGTTGTTGTATCTGGAGACGTAACGCTTACCACACCAGCGCTCCATACCTTATTAGAAATGGGTATTGAGGTGTGCTTCCTTTCCTTTTATGGGCAATTTCGTGGGAGGTTAGCGCCGCCAGTTGCGAAAAATGCCTTTATACGACGAGAGCAGTACAAAGCACATATCGACCAGCCCAGAGCGCTTATTGTAGCTCAGGCTTGTGTGCATGGAAAATTGGAAAATATGCGCACCATGCTTTTACGTGCAAATCGCTCATTGCAAGATGACGAAGTAGCCGCAGCTACCGTCTTGATACGCCGTATGATCGCGCAGAGCGCCCAGACGACGAAAGCTGGATCATTGCTTGGTGTGGAGGGCAATGGTTCTGCCGCCTATTTCGGTGTGTTCGGAAAACTACTGCGCGCTCCGTGGGTTTTCACCCATCGCCGTCGGCGACCTCCGACCGACCCGGTAAATGCTTTATTGAGTCTGAGCTATACGCTCCTGCTCCACCAGGTTTCGGCAGCTATCCAGGTTGTAGGTTTTGATCCCTATCTTGGATTCCTGCATCAGCCGCGCCACGGTCGTCCGGCCCTGGCCTTAGACTTAATGGAAGAGTTTCGCCCCATCATTGCCGATTCAGTAACGCTCAACGTACTTAATCACCATATTCTGACGGCAAAAGACTTTCAAGAAGAATTGGGTGTTGTGCATCTCAAACCGGAGGCACGCAAAACGTTTTACGCCAAATTCGAGGAACGTCTGCGAGAAGAGATCCAGCATCCTCACTTTGGTTATCGTACCAGCTATCAGCGTTGTATCGAATTGCAAGCGAGGCTGCTGGCAAAATGGCTAACGGGTGAAATTCCTGCTTACTTGCCGTTGAGTGTACGATAGCCATGCCTGAGCATCATTCCAGCGACGAATCTACGCTCTATGTTGTCAGCTATGACGTGCCTGATGACCGGCGCCGCACGCGTATTCATAATGTACTCACCAGTTTTGGCACCTGGGTCCAGTACAGTGTCTTCGAGTGCTTCTTAAATCGCAAACAACGTATTGCATTGGAGGCTCGCTTGCTGAAAGAAGTACACCAACGCGAAGACACCATCCGCATCTACGGTCTGTGTGGAGGGTGCATACCTAAGGTAGAGATCTTAGGGCAGGGAACTCCTCCTCAAGAGGACAAAGTCTACCTCTTATAGAGATGCCCAGATTTTGCGAGGCATGCAGTGGTGGTGATGCCACGCTCGCTGCCTCGCAAAACAAGGGAAAGCTCGCAATCGCGCTGCTCGGCTGCGGTGAAATGCGCTTGCAAAAATCTTTTTTATAGGGTATGCTATCTGAGTTGGCAGGGATTGAAAAGAAAATGAGGTCCGAATCGAAATGGCTCGCAATTCACGAAATGGCACCGCCTGCAGAGCGCTGCGAGCCATCCGCTGTCGCCAGGGGGCTGGCTTCTCGCTTGAGATTGAAACATGCCCATAGACATCACCCGTCACCAGGAAGAGGTGGGTCGCCAGGGGGCTGGCTTCTCGCTTGAGATTGAAACTATCAACATCTCAATCAAGCCTACGGGGAGTAGGTGAGGTCGCCAGGGGGCTGGCTTCTCGCTTGAGATTGAAACTACGCACTAA
>CAXUEY010000118.1:0-18702 GCA_964250225.1 uncultured Ktedonobacteraceae bacterium
AAATCCCAAAATTCTGCGGGAAATTTCTGTATAATTAAGCGGGCGGATCAGAGGGTTTCGATGCCCCTTTGGCATCTGTGCTGACCCCTCCATCGCAGATTTTCTCACGCGAGCGGCCCCCGCTCCCAGGAGTTCATTGCTTCGCAGCCGAGGGGGTCTGAATAAGCTTGAATATCGGAGCAGTCAGTCAGTCAAGTGATAACTGACTGACTGGGTGCTCCGTGGGCAGGCCCAAAAGGCAAATGCGGCTCGACGCCAGCCTGGACTTCTTGCCTCTGGGTCATCCCTGAACTTAATCTATTGGATTGCCCTCGATCCCCTTTTCAAGCCATAGCTTGAAAAGGCGACAAAGGCAAGAACAGCGAGATAGAAGAGCTGTTCGGGGAGGCGAGTCCACAGCGATTCTCCTACCACCGGGAGATGGTTCAGAGCCGCCTTGATATTCGCCGGAAACATGGCGATGAGCAGGAGCACCAGACAACTCGCCGCCCAGAAACGAGTCTTCGGGATCAAGAGACCAATCGCTCCTAGAAGCTCAAGCACACCAGTGATTACGACCAGAGCTTCAGGGTAGGGGAAAATCGCTGGAACCATTCGTACCAGATCTTCCTTCATGAAAGTAAAGTGGGCTATTCCTGTGGATGTAAACATCATGGCCAGCCCACAGCTTACCGCAATCGGCAGGGTCATCCAGGAAAAGAACCGGAAGAACCTCAGAAGCCAGGCAATAAGTGTCGTCACCCCTAAAACAATTATCAGTTCCATAGAGAAACTCCTTTTTTCATTCATGCTGCTCGAAGTCCAACCTGTCTAGTAACAGGTAAAAGGGATTACAAAGGGTATATTGTGCAAATCTCTTCATCGGCCCTCGCTCTCTCCCGCATCCACTCAATACGCCAGGGAAGCCGATTCATACCTCTATTACCTCTTTTTGCAAGGACCCTGGAGTTCCCTCATGTTCAGATTGGCAGCTTTTGGGAATGGACCTCGAGAAGAAGTAACCAAGGATGTAGGCAATGAAAGCTCCCATAAAGCCAAGTGTCATCCTCAGTGACAGATCATTTTGCTGGGTGGCAAGAAATTGGACCCCACTGAGCCAGGCAAAGACGAGCAGAGCCAGGCCAGTCACGGCTGCGACGATCTCAACAGGATGCCGCGCGACGAGACTCAAAATCAAGGCCACCAGTGCAGCGACAATCAGCAGCGTCCCGAGATAGATGTGCAGTTGAATGATGATGCTATGCCCGACGCACCAGATCGCCCATGCAACCGCAAGACAGCAGGTCGTGCCCAGTCTGGAACTGTTTGAGCATGTGTACCACTCTCAGAATCAGCAGTTTCTGGCGCTGATGCGAAGCCGCGCGGGCGAACCCTTGTGGGAAGCTTTGCAGACGGCCCTCTGCCAGGCGATTGAACC
Organism: uncultured Ktedonobacteraceae bacterium; assembly: GCA_964250225.1. Lineage (GTDB taxonomy): Bacteria > Chloroflexota > Ktedonobacteria > Ktedonobacterales > Ktedonobacteraceae > Paraktedonobacter. Next base: position 1,418 of record CAXUEY010000118.1, read on the forward strand.
GGCCCTCTCCACCCTGTATGCAGAGAAACGTTCTCCCCCGATCCCTCTGCCTGTGGTCTCTGAGTACCTGGCCGGGGCCTTTCTCACCTTGCTCAAGTGGTGGGTCACGGTTGATATGCCCTATCCACCAGAACAGATGGAGAGCATCTTCCAAAAACTGGCGCTGCCCGGAGTGTGGGCTATGCTCAAGGAAACGTGAGCAGAAATCGGCGAGCATATCTTAATTCAGACTTGGATGCGCTGACCCCACGAATAAGAAGCTGCCCGCGTTTGATGGTGAGCAGCTTCTTATTATGCAAGGCTCTAATAGCTCCAATTTAGCCCACACTGCGAGCAGTGGCGGGCGGGATGATCGCTCTCGAAGGCGCGACGAAATGCCTCGTAGCGCTCGCCGTGCCAGATCTCCTGGATGGACTGCTGGAAGACATTGCCCAGCACGCGCTCCTCTTTGTATTCGCGCGCGCTTTTATGTCCGAAGGGCGCGAAACAGCAGGAGAGGACGTTGCCGCTGGAGGTGATGTAGGTCAGGGAGTAAGGACGGTTGCAGCCGGACCAGGGGCGCGCGCCGAAGTCGTGGACCAGGCTCTCCAGGGGCGTCGCGGACCCGGCGGCGGTGAAGGCGATGCCGCGCTCTTTGCAGGTCTGCTCACAGGCGCGCACAAGCTCCAGTTCCTCGCGGGTAGAGCGGCGAAAGAGGGCCTGTTGCGCGTTGGCCAGACCTTCCTCGAAGTAGACCAGGCGTTGCAGGTGGACCTCCGGCACGCCGTTGGCCGAGGCCAGGTCGATCAGGCCGGGCAGCTCGTGCAGGTTCTCTTTCATGGCGGTGAACCAGAGCGAGACGGCTGGTTTGGTGGCGTTTTGAGCATTTTGCATCTCGATAAAGGCTTTGACGTTACGCCAGATTTTCTCGAAGGCATCGACGCCGCGAATATGGGCGTAAGTTTCGCGGGTCGCGCCGTCCATCGAGAGACGATACTCGTCCAGGCCGGCGTCGATCAAGGCCTGGCCGCGTTTGAGAGTCAGCGCAATGCCGTTGGAGTTGAAGAGGACGTAGGTGCCGCGCTCCTTGAGATAGCGGATCATGCGCGGTAGCTCTTTGTTGAGCAATGGCTCACCCAGACCATGCAGCACTACGCGATCCAGCACCGGGAACTGGTCCACGATATGGCGGAAATTCTCGAAACTCAGGTCGCGGTCATCTTCGCGTGAGAGCAGCGTGCGTGGACATTGCTGGCAAAATTCGTTACAACGGCTGGTCGGCTCAATATAGATCGAGCGCGGCAGGGTGACTACCTGCGGTGACGCCTGCATGCTCGGTACTGTCGTGGTCATAGATACTCCTCAAGCTAGCGATCTGAGCGGCGGTAGCGGGCGCGAGCGTGCTATCTTCACATAAAAGCTCGGCCAGGCGCAGCAGATCGGCATATTCATCAATATCAAACAGCGGGGGAAGCAGGCGCACAGACAGACCCAATTGGCTGGCTCTGGCCACAGTTTGCGCGGCCACCACGCTGGTACTCATTGGAATGCCGGTAAAAACATCATGCGGTTCACGCATGGCGATCAAATAATAGCCGCCATCATCGGCTGGCCCCAGCACAACATCGGCCTCTCGCAAGCCTTCTCGCGCCTGGGCTACTAGATCACGAGTGAGATGCGGCGCGTCGGAACCGATCACGATGGTCGAGGCATAGCCTTGCTGACGCGTCCATTGAAAGGCATGCAACAGGCGCGCGCCGAGGTCGGCGCCCTGCTGAGCAAAGCTGCGCGTGTGGTGCGCCAAATCAGGGATCAGCGCCGCTATAAAGGCGCTATAGTCCACCTCGGCGGGCGTATAGGTCCAGTGGAGAGCGTAGTCGGAACGGGCAAAGTGGCTGGCCAGGTCGGTCAGGAAGGCCTGATAGAGCTTTAATGTCGCCTCATCGCCCAATGTGCGAGCCAGGCGCGTTTTGGTAGTGCCTGGTGTAGGATAGCGGGCCATCACGACCAGCGCGCTGTCAGACATGCGGCCCCCCCTGTTCCCACGCGTAACGCAGCGTTGTGCGCAGCATATAATACGCGGCCTTCACACTGCCCATCAGCGTGCCGGCGACTTTGGAGCGTCCATGACTGCGGCGGCGATAGTGAATGGGCAGTTCCAGGATGCGATAACGCGCGCGGGCCATCTTCACCAGCATCTCGACGGGCCAACCAAACGTCATTTCACGCATATGCAGTGTTTGGAGAGCAGAGCAGCGTACCACGCGGAACGAGCCAATATCGTGAATGGGCGCGTGATAGAACAGACGCAGCAGACGACTGACCAGCCAGTTGCCCAGGCGCGCCTGGGGTGGCACGGAACCGCGTTCGGCGCGTGCAGTGACCCGCGAGCCAATAGTCATCTCAGCCCGACCTTCCAGGACTGGCGCGAGCATCATGGGGAGATCAGCGGGATCGTCGCTGCCATCCCCATCCATAAAGACCACAATCTCCGCGCCCAGTTCACAGGCGCTCTGAAAGCCCGTCAAACAGGCCTGTCCGTACCCACGCAGCGGTTCGCTAATGACCAGCGCGCCGCCAGCACCAGCCACAGCCGCCGTCATATCGGTACTGGCGTTATCCACCACAATAATCCACTCGGCTTGAGCATGAGGAAGTTCGCTCAACAACTGGCGAATGGCATCCTCCTCGTTCAAAGCGGGAATGACAAACGCAATCTTCTGGTCCCGCTTGAGCACAGATACTGACGCGTTTTGCGTGCTCAAAGGGGAGGGGTTCACGTTACCAATAGACATCACACACTCCACTGTTACAATACAAAAGACGCTCAACAAAGCACACTCCATCTACCTATCACGTCTCAGCCAACCGAAATTTTACAAAGCCAATCCTCTAACAGCCTCTAGCACCGCCTGGAAGACTTCATATCTGACACGATTCGCGGTTTCCAGACATCTGTGACGCCGACAGTACCAGTAGCAAGCAAACGGTGCTTTGTGGTACGTTTATAGAGTGAGGGGAAAGCACCAACCTCGCTGAATTTCCCTCGTGTTAGATAGGATACTGTACTGCTATTTTACACGGATTTTGAGACGGGAGAAGCGATACGTGCAATTATTTCAATTTACTTGCGGCCCTTATACCATTAGCCTGGCGGATAGTCTGCCGCCGATGCACTATTCGTATTCTCGGCGCGCGCAACTGGCGGAGGCTTTTGAGCTGGAAGGCTCATCCAGTCCTCTCTGCTATCTCACGGTAGCGCGCGGCCACGGCTGGCCCTTTCTGATTGTCGCGCAGCGTTACAGCCCCAGCCACCAGAGCGGCTTCTATCCTGGTGTGCTCTTTGTGCCTGAAACAAACCTGCTGCTACTTGGCGCGGGCTCACGCCTGCTGGCATATACGCTCGATCAGCCAGCCAGACTGTGGGAGTATCACCTGAGCGGCGGCTTCTGCCAGTGGGAACGGTTGCAGGATTGTATCGTGATGTCGTCTGAGAACGAGCTGGCGGTCTGGGATATTCACGGCCAGAAACGCTGGGAGCATAGTGTGTCTCCGCCCTGGCAGTATGCGATCCAGGGCGATACCATCCACGTATATATGGGAGACCGGCAAACAGCCCTGCATTGCGAACGTGGGGTAGTGATCGAAGGCACGGCGGTGCAGGGATAAGAACGTGCCGCTCGATCCCTCACCTTCACACCTCGACCACAGGCGGCAACCCACTGGCCTGCGCCGCCTCGATAGCCTGCCTTTACCTTCCTATGAGATGCGTCCTTTTGATGGTTCATCCGTCTTTCTTTACAACCAATGGATGAAAGGATTGAAAGATGGTCACAACCATTGAGCAGGTGTGGGAGGCTTTTCACACGCCACTGCACCACTTTATTCGCCGTCGCGTTTCTGACGAAACGGTGGCCGAGGATCTATTACAAGAGGTGTTCCTCAAAATTCATCAGCATGTTGAAAACCTGAAAGACGTAAAACGCCTGGAAAGTTGGATCTACCAGATCACACGCAATGCGATTATCGACCACTATCGCAGCCAGAAGCAGCTGGCACCCCTCGATGCCGTGGACATACTGGATTGGCCAGAGGAGCTTCCCGACGATGATGTTGTCAGCGAACTGCTTCCCTGTGTCCGGGCGATGGTTCTGGCGCTTCCCAACCAGGATCGACAAGCATTGATTCTCACCGAGTATCAGGGATTGACCCAGAAAGAGCTCGCAGCACGGCTTGGCCTCTCGTTTTCTGGGGCGAAATCGCGAGTCCAAAGAGCCAGAGAAAAGCTCAAGCAGCAACTGCTGACATGCTGCCATTTTGAACTGGATCGCCGTGGCCATATTCTGAATTACCAACCGCGCTGCATAACCTGTGAGGACTCGGCCTGCTGTTGAAGATGATCCCGCAATCATGCATGAGCCGATGCGTCCTTTTTGGCGTGGCTCCGTCTCCATATACAGAAGACCGAGAGGGGCGCGGCGCTCTTCTCGTAGCCATGAACGGAAAGAAAAAACTGATGGATACTGTCCCTCAGAACGATGAACAGTTGCGAAAAGAAGTCAGTGCCAGGTATGCGCAAACCGCCTTGCAAGTGCTTGGAGCATCGCCATCGAAGGAGGCAACTTGTTGTGGGTCAGCCTGCTGCAAGCCCGGTACTGGAACGGAAACGCAAGCGACCACCGTTACGCAAACATCGTCTTCAGGCAGCAGATCGGGTTGCTGTACTTCGAATGCAGAGAAAAGCGATCCTATTAGCTCAGACCTGTACACCCGTATGGAATTGGGCGAGATCCCGGTTGCGGCTGCTCTGGCCTCGCTTGGCTGCGGCAATCCCACAGCTCTGGCCGAGCTTCTGCCTGGCGAAAAAGTGCTTGATCTGGGCAGTGGCGGAGGCATTGATGTGTTACTTTCAGCTAAACGTGTCGGACCGACAGGCATTGCATACGGCCTGGATATGACCGATCCTATGCTGGAGCTTGCAGAGCGCAATCGGCGGGAAGCAGGCATTGAGAATGTGCGGTTTTTGAAAGGCATCATTGAGGCAATTCCGCTGCCGGACAACAGCGTCGATGTGATCATCTCCAACTGTGTGATCAATCTCTCTGCGGATAAAGGCCAGGTACTGCGCGAAGCCTATCGCGTGCTGACGCCCGGCGGTCGTTTTGCCGTCTCAGATATCGTCGTCCAGGGTGATCTGCCGCCAGCCCTGCGTCGAGATATGGAATCCTGGGCCGGGTGCGTGGCCGGTGCACTCGCAGAAGAGATGTATCGCTCGCTCTTACATGAGGCTGGATTTGTCGATATTGAGATCGAAGTGACACGGCGCTATGCACTCGATGAAATTGCTGCAAGCGGGGCCAGCAGCTCCATTGCAGCCCTCTCGTTGCAGGAACGTCACGAGGTCGATGGACGATTTATCAGCGCCTTTGTGCGCGCCCGTAAGCCTGAAATAGCCTGATTGCATAGGGATAGGCGAGACGCTGGCAAAAAGTGCAACATTGCCAGCGTTTTCCTCGTATAATAGAAGCAGAGTTATTATCCATATACGTACCCTTGCTGGGCACGGTAAATTTGAGCAGGAAGGAGATTCTGCATGGACTTCTTGAAATGGCTGGCCGCGAACTTCTGGATTAGCGTCGCATTGATGATTTTCGTTATCAGCATCGTTAGTATCGTATTTGGCATAATTTTAGAAGCATATAAAGCTACAATCAAATCCAGACAGAAAATGCTGGAATTGCGCAACGAAGAGTTGCGTTTGCGGCTGATGATGGAACAGCAGAAAAAGGAGCAGCGCACCGGCACACCGATGGCGGACGCGACCCCGCCCAAAGAGGCTTCCTGGCAAGAACAAGCGCAAACGAGCTATGATATGGGATATCAGCAGCAGCATCTTTAAGCGTGCTTCCTTCACAAGCAGGAGATAATCTGCGTATTTATTTGCATGACAGAGCGGGCACACCTCGATTTTCAAAGGTCTTATAAGGCCTTGTGCGCCTGGCTTGCACAACATGTATTTGAGTTTACAAAGAAAGGGAATTTCTCTATGCCCAGTGAAATTGACCAGATTATTCATCAGGAGATCGACCTGCATGGTCCTGGCGTTGCTGTTGCTGTGGTGAAGGATGGCCAGCTTGTTCATAGCGCGGGCTATGGGATGGCCAACCTGGAATGGGATTGCCCGATCCGGCCTGATACTGTCTTTCGCCTCGCCTCGGTCACCAAACAATTTACGGCCACGGCGATCATGCTCTTAGAGCGTCAGGGCAAGCTGCGCCTCGATGATCCAATCACAACCTATTTGCCGGACTATCCAACCCACCACAAAACGATCACCATCACCCACCTGCTCAACCACACCTCTGGCATTCAGAGCTATACTGGTCTCGCTCATTTTTTGGCAGATATTTCTAAAAAAGATATGGTGCCAGACGAGTTGCTCCCATACTTCAAAGACCTCCCACTCGAATTTGAACCCGGTACGCGCTTCGTCTATAACAATTCGGGCTATCACTTGCTGGGCCTGCTGATTGAGAAGATAGCGGGCATGAGCTATGAGCAGTTTATCCAGCAATATATTTTTCAGCCATTGGAGATGAATCATTCGTATTACATGCATAATGAGATAATCATTCCGCGTCGTGCCACTGGCTACGCGAAAACAAAGGATGGGTATCGACAGGCGGAGTATCTCAATATGATGATTCCCTACGCGGCAGGCTCACTTGGCTCAACGGTAGAGGATCTGGTACGCTGGGATGCTGCGTTACGCGAAGAGCGTCTGCTTGATAAGGCCACGCAGGAACGGATGTATACGCCCACACGGTTGGCTGATGGTCAGATGGAGGAGTATGGCTTTGGCTTCCGCGTCACCAGCTACGTGGGCCATCGATTCGTTGGACATGGCGGAGGTATTCCTGGCTTTCATACGTTTATTGCGCGTTTTATAGACGATCAGACGATGATTGCAGTTCTGGCGAACGCGCCAGAGATTAATGTCGAAAAGCTTACGCGCCAGATTGCGCGGCACATCTTCGCTATTCCGTCGGTACCGCGTGTACCCGTAATGCTGAGCACAGCCATGCTCGCTAAAGCGGTGGGAACCTATAGAGCCGAAGAAGGTTTCTCAATCGAGATAGCACGTGACGAAGATATGCTTGTGCTACGTGGTCCCCTCGAAGATAGTTTGCTGCCCATCAGCGAAACCGTGTACTTTACAACCCAGGACGATGAGTTTGAGGTGCATTTCGATGATGAACAGGGTGGGGTATTCCACACCCTTAGTTTGCATATACCAAGCTATCGTGTCATCAAGGCGGCGAGAAAGCAAACTGAATAATTCTTTCTCCTCACCGAACTTGAGAGCAAATGTTGTGGATGCATCCCAACATTTGCTCTCAAGTTCGGTTGTTCCCTCTACGATAATCCCACAAACAGACGACTATCGAGATCGCTCAATGGGTCAACCTCACCAATCGATGCGGCGTGGGCAAAGACGAGCGCTGGTTGTTCGGCTCGCATAGCGCGCGCGAGCACGTGGAAGCTCTTCGACTGGCTGCGTTGCCGGATCTCCTGTTGGAGCTGTGTCATATCTTGCAGCACCTGGGCGAGCCTCGCGCGCGCACCGATGGCGAGGGCGAAGAGTTCGGTGGCGGATAGGCCGTCGCGATAGCCGTGGCGAATGGCCACTTGCCTGTCCTGGCTATCTCGGACCAATCCCTGGCTGCTTAGCAGGGTGAGTAGATCCCGAATCTCGCCCCAGGCTCCACTTTTCACCGCCAGCAATTGGGGTCCAAGATCGGGATCTTGATAGTTGGTAGAGGCGGCCAGCCACTCGTCGGCTTCTAGCTGATAGCGCTGCCATGCCTCGCTCTCATTGTTATCTGGCAACGGCGGTAAGGCGAACTGGCTGCCTACAAATGGGCTGATCGACGCGCCCGACGCCCTGGCGCTTGCAAAGCCGAGCCGCATCAGCTTCTCCAGCACCTCCAATGTTCTCGCTACACCGTCGCGTTGCAAGCCCTGTTGAAGCGCCTCTTCCAGAGATGCGCGAGTGACGATCTCTCCGGCTGACAGGGTATTCTTGCTGCTTTGCAAACCGAGCAGCTCGACGATTTCCTGATGCCCCTCATCAGTCAGGCTCAGGTGGGCCAGGCCCCAGAGTGCGTCGTTATTTGGCAAGAGGTCGCGCAACAGGTCAGGGGTGCGCGCCAGGTGCGCGGCAACGGAGAGGCGCGCGCCCGCCTCCTCTTGCGCGACCTCGCTCAGCGGCAGGAAGATGGCCACCTGGTCGCCATCGAAATCGGCTTGCAGCAGACGGCAAACCAGTGGATGCACGCGTATCACGCGATCTGTGTTGCGCACGGGACGAAAGGCGAGAAAGGCTTGAGGCGTAAATGCGGGTGAACGATGGATCATCACCCAGGAACGCGCCATGATCTCGTCCAGCACGTGCGTGGCGCGTGGGCTGCGCGCCTGCACCTCTTCAGCAGGGATTTCGCGTGTGACCAGCGGGCCAAAGAGCGACCACGCCAGTTCTTCCGCGATTCCAACCTGGTCCAGATGCAGGTTGGTGGCAGGCGCGAGCACGCTGCGCCCGCTGAATTGCACCCTTGCCTCACATTGCACAGATGGGTGCAGAGCCGCGCAATATTCCCGCGCACGCATCTCCAGTTGAGCCTGTGCTTGCTGGCGCAAACTCTCCGGTGCGCGACTGCTCTGGATACGTTCGGCGCGCGTATTGGCCTCCACCAGCGCCTGGTACGCGGGCAGTTCAGGCAAGGCGCCGACCTGCGTCAGCCGCTGGTCACGTAGCCAGGGATGGGTAACTGGATAGGCCAGGATCAGCGTCGCGCCTTCAGGCTCGGCCAGGCGAAAGGCCAGGCGGTGCTCCTGGAGTTCAACACGAATGCCCACGGCTGCCAGGCGCTTCATCAACACACTCAGTTGGGGCGTGGGTGGTCCGGCTGGCTCGATCTTGCCCAGAGCGAGCCTGCCAGCAAGCGTCGCGCTCTCGGCGTGGGCAGTGGTACTGGTCGTGAGGTGCTCGCGGATAATTTCCAACGCACCGGCCTCGCGCAACATCGCGTAGCCTTCCTCGTTCAGCCGTTGCGCTCTGCCTCTGGCCTCGCCTGCGACGACCTGCAATTTGCCGCGCGCTTCGTGTGCGGTCTTGCCCCAGTAGACCCAGCCAACGGTACTCGCCTGGGCCAGTTGCGACCCTGTGCGGCCATCCGTCAGGCATTCCATACCGTCCGCTGGCAGGTCGTTCTGAACGAGCCACGCGCGGATCTGCTGCTCAGTTGGCGCGTGAAAAGGCGGGATCACCATCGGCTGACCTTGAGCATGGGCGATACGGCTCAAGACAGCCTCGCGGACCTGCCCAAAGTAGGCGCGGCGATGCAGACTGATGAAATTGAAGATCAGCTCGACGGGCGTGCCATCGGCCAGATGCGGCATTTCGTTGTCGGGGAGAATGCGGCTCACCACGCCCTTGCTGCCATGTCTATTGCTCAGCTTGTCACCTGGCTCAACCGGGTGTGCCCACGAGAGACGGCGAGCGCACGACTCGCTGAGTACGATGCCATCCTCAAAGGTGCCTTCGTCCCAGGAGAGAAAGGCGGTGAGCAGGTTGCGTCCACACCAGAAGTCGGGCGCGTCCACTTCATTGCCGCTCTGGATCAGGGCCGCTTCAGGCGTCGGCGGCACAAGCCACTGACGCAGCATATTCGCGCCCATCAGCAAACGTTCGGGCGCGTTATGTTCGAGCAAGGGGATCATCGCCGCTGCCAGGCCCAACGTCGCTTCTGGATCATCATCGACTATCAGGAGTTTGCCGTCGCGAATCTCGGCGCCCAGCGCGATGACCAGATACCGACCGATATTCGGACCTTCAGGCGTCTCAAAGGGGCAGGTGCGACCCAGATGACCAGGCGTGAAGAGATGGCGACGATTTTTGACGTAGAGACGCCGCAAATGGGTGTATTTAGCAAGCCAGTTGGTCTGATCCAGCAGTTGAACAAAATCCGCCCACCCGGCCTCGACACCTGGCTCGCCATGTTGGGTGTAACCCTCAAAGAATTCGTTGATCCACACGTCCAGAGGGAGCCACGCCCTTAGCAGCGCGCTATCCCAGGATAAATCGTCGGGCGCCTTGCCCAGGCGTTTCTGAATGTACGCGTAGAGCTGCTCGCCCACGCAAAAGATCTGCGCCTGCTCGATATTATCGTGCTCAGCGTAGGGCAGTACCACAATCTGCTGATCTTTGACACGAAACAGGCCTTCCTGATCAGGTTGGGGCAGAGTTGGATACTCGATATGGACATCGCCCTGAGGCGAGGCCAGGCTCAACTTGAGCCGACAGGTATAGTCATCGACGGTTTCCCACTCGTAGTCGAGCAGAGAAATGTGTTCGGCCAGCAATTGCGGCAAACGCTCGTTAAGAAACGTCTCATATGAAGCCTTGTGCCAGGGTGCAGTTGTGTTCATAGTCATGGCAAATCCTCCCCTTCTTGTGCCAGGTCGCGCCATTCGCGAGCCAGGCGCCGTGTCGCGTAGTGCAAGCGGGATTTGACCGTACCCTCTGGTATCCCCAGCGTTTCAGCCACCTGGCGCATCTCCATCTCAGCATCATGCACAAGATGGAGCACCTCGCGCTTCTCGGCGGGCAGGCTGTTGACGAGATGCTGGAAAAGCCTGCGCCGCTCGCTCCGTTCCAACATGACTTCGGGTCCGGGCAAAGTATGCTCGGCCATCCACGCCGGGATGCTGCTCTCGTCGTCCTCGTCCAGCGGATCGTCGGGTACTTCCAGCGGTTGTTGGCGGCGTCTCTGGACCGCGCGCAGAGCATTCAACGCCAGATTGGTCGCGATGCGAAAGAGCCACGCTTTGCACGAGCCGCTCCCCTGCCACTGGTCCGCGTGCGTCCAGAGGCGCAGAAAAACCTCCTGCACAACATCCTCGGCAGCGCTGTGCTCATGCAGGGTCGCGAGCACATGGCGATAGATACTTTCACGATAACGCTGCGAAAGCGCTTCAAAAGCATCGCTATCACGCTGGCACACACGCGCCATCAATTCTGCGTCAGATAACAAGGCAGGCTCCTTCGATCAATCCCATTCACTTTTATGACACCGCTTAATGGGCAGGAGTTCATAGTATACAGGCTAAAAAGAAAAAATCCTTTGCATCATCCTATCAACCACATCGCAATCTGAAGGCCGCACATCGTACAATAGAACATAACCATTCTCTGGGAGGCTCCAACGGACTATAGGCGACGTAGAGCTTCCCAGATTATGCAGAAAAATCATGGAGAAGGGCAAGCAATTTGCCTGAGGAGATTTGCTCGTGGGAACGTATTCAATTGTGGTATTGCCCGGCGACGGCATTGGCCCGGAGGTTGTGGAGCAAGGCGTACACGTCTTGCAGGCCGTGGGCAAGAGGTTTGGACATACTTTTCAGTTACAGCACGCCCTGGTCGGAGGAGCGGCGATTGAGGCCGAGGACGAGGCCATTTCAGACGCGACAATGGCGCTGTGCCAGAAGAGCGACGCGATTTTATTTGGCGCAGTCGGTGGTCTGCCGCGCTTCGAGGGGCCGAATTCCAAGAAGCAGCCGGAGAACGCGCTGTTTCGGCTACGCAAAGAACTGCAACTCTACGCCAACCTGCGCCCGGTGCGTCCTTTCAAGGAGCTGCTGGACGCCTCGACGATTAAACGCGAGGTACTGGAAGGAACGGATCTGCTGGTGGTGCGCGAGTTGACCGGCGGCCTATATTTTGGCAAGCCGAGCGAGATCCGCGAAAGCGGGCAGGGCGCGGATGCCATCGATACGCTGATCTACAGCGAGGCGGAGATCGAGCGCATTGTGCGCACGGCCTGTGAGTTGGCGCGGGGACGCCAGAAGCGGGTGACTTCGGTGGATAAGGCCAACGTACTCAGTTCGTCGCGTCTGTGGAGACGGGTGGCTGAACGCGTAGCCAGCGAGTATCCCGATGTGACGCTGGAGCATCAACTGGTGGATAGTTGCGCGATGCAACTGATTCGCCAACCCAGACAGTTTGACGTAATCGTGACCGAGAACATGTTCGGCGATATCCTGACCGACGAGGCCTCGATGCTGGCAGGCTCAATGGGCATGCTCCCCTCGGCCAGTCTGGGTACGCGTCGCACAGAGTACGGACTGTTCGGGCTGTACGAGCCAATCCACGGCACAGCCCCGGATATCACCGGACAGGACAAGGCCAATCCAATTGCCACAATTCTGACAGCGGCCATGATGCTGCGTTATTCTTTCGGGCTACACGAAGAGGCTGAAGTGATCGAAGCAGCGGTAGAACGCACTATCGCCGAGGGCTACCGCACGCTGGATCTGCGCGAGGCAGGCAAGAGCGTGGTGGGTACGAAGGAGATGGGGCGCATTATTGCCGAGCGGGTGGGAAAAAAGGCTTGAACCTAGCCCATCATCGGCCTGGGGCACGGGCCGAGATCGAGCAGGAGCGCCTGGGCCGCGACGAGTTGCCGCTCAGCCGAGGCGCGTTCTGCTGATTGCTGGTTCTCGAAGCGCAGTTGTTCAAGACGACTCTGTTGTAGAGTGATCTCGTTCAATATCATCTGGCGCCGGACATACCAGCGCGTGACAGCGCGTTCAGCACCCACAATTGTCTCCTCAATAAAGATTTGGAGGCGCACGCAAGGGGCGCCTCTACACGCAAGGGGACGAGGAGGCAAGCTCCCTCTATACTGGGCAGACTTCTGTGCTCGCCCCTATCCCCCTTGAGTAGCACCGGCCCTCGCGTCCGGCGCCCTGGTGCTAGACGCTGGCCCCATAGACCAGAGCGTTCAGAATGTTGATCAATTCCTCATCCTGATACGGCTTAACCACGTAGGCGCTGGCACCGAGCTGCATGGCACGCTGCTGGTGTTTCGCGCCAGCGCGCGAGGTCAGCATAATCAGTGGCAGTGTTCGATACTGTTCCTGAGCGCGTAGAGTTGCGACCAGTTCAAAGCCATCCATACGCGGCATCTCGATATCGAGCAGGGCCGCGGCTGGAGTCTCTTTGGTAATCATTTCAAAGGCCTCGACGCCATCGCGCGCGGTCTGGACCTCCCAGTTGTGCTGCTTGAGCATATTGCCCACTACGCGTCGGACGCTGGGACTATCGTCCACCACCAGGATATACTTGCCCTGCGCCACCGCCTCGGTGGGCTTCGGCGCGGGGACCACCGGCGCGATAGTTGTGCGACGTTCCACCGACACGCGTGCTTGCGGCGTTTCCTGGCCCGGCATAGCGTTGGGCAGCGGAGGTACCGGCAGTACACCCTTCAGGCCAGAGCGAGCAGAGAGCAGTTCGGGCACCTCCAGGATCAGGACGACGCGCCCATTACCAAGCACGGTACCTCCGGCAATGCCATGCACGCTGCGCAGATGTGGACCCAGGTTCTTAATCACCACATCCATCCGGCCCCTGATGTCATCGACGACCAGTGCGACACGACTCCGATCTGTATGCACCAGCAAAATTGGTGCTTTATCGTTCAATTCACTGACTGGCAAGTTGAGCAGTTGGGCCAATGAACTCAGCGGATAGTGCTGGTTCTGGACGACAATGGAGGGGCGTCCACCATAGTTTGAGTGTTTGAAGTTATCCAAACGCCCAATAGCCTCAACCATCACCGTTGGAATGGCGAACTGCTGATCGGCGACCTTGACCATCATGGCGTTCTGGATGGCCAGGCTGGTTGGGAACTTCATGGTGAAGGCGGTGCCCTGACCGGGCATCGACTCTACTTCCAGCGAACCACGCAGGCGTGAAACACTATCGCGCACAACATCCAGGCCGACGCCGCGTCCGCTCTCTTCGCTCAGCACTTCAGCGGTAGAGAAACCCGGACGGAAGATCAGCTCCACAATCTCGTTATTATCCAACGCCTGATTGGGATGGATCAGGCCGCGAGCAATGGCCTCGTTGCGAATGCGCTCAGGATCGAGACCGATGCCGTCGTCACGCACAGTAATCACCACCAGGTTGCCCTCGTAGGCGGCGGAAAGCTTGATCTGACCGGCGGAGGGCTTACCACGCTGCAAACGCATCTCAGGCGTCTCCAGGGCATGGTTCACCGCGTTACGCATCAGGTGCAGCAGCGGGCCAGCAACCTCTTCAATGACCGTGCGATCCACTTCGGTCTCCTGACCTTCCAGCACCAGTTCAAATTCTTTGTGCTGTTTGAGGGCCACGGCGCGCGCGGTGCGATACAGACGCGGAATCATCGTAGACAGTGGCACCAGGCGCGCCTTCATCAGGCGATCCTGGAAGGTCGTGCTCAGGCGACTCTCGCGCCCGAACGAGCTTTCAGCGTCGCGAATGATCGTCTCCATCTCGGTGCTGAGGGTCGTCATATCCGAGATACCTTCGCTCAAACCACGAGCTAGCTGATGGAACTCGGTATAACGGTCCAACTCCAGCTCGTCGAATTCCGCCAGGTGGGCTGGTTCGGCTTTGCCATTCTTCCCAGGTAGCCCTTGTGACTGGTCGCCTTCACCCGGCATAACCTGGACCGAGCGGCCACTTGGCAGGGTCGCAGCCTCGAAGCGGCTCTCCAGGCGCTGACCCACATCGCGCAGGCGCGCGCTACTCACGCTCGCATCCACCACCAGACGGTTCAGGCGTTGAATACGCTCTTCCAGAATGGTACGGTTCACCAGCAGTTCGCCGAAGAGATTGACCAATTCGTCCAGTTTTGAGAGCGAGACGCGCACACTCAGATCAGAGCGCACCATGCCTGGCATCGTCGCATCTGTGCGCTGAGAGGCGTTATCGACCACGCTGGCCATAGAAACATGCTCGATCTCTTGCTCATCATCAAACTCGATCTCTTCCTCGGACAGGCTGGCCTGTTCGCCAAGCAATTCAGCATAACGCATACGCAGGGATTGCACGGCCTGTTCATTCTGGACAGTTGCGCCTTTGCCATTAATCAGCGAGTCAAGCGCCTCAGCGGTATCCAGGATCAGGCTCAGGACATTGGGAGAGATAGAGACCGTGCCCTCCATAATCCCATCGAGCATATCTTCCGAAACGTGGCAGAGGTCGGCGATAGCGCGGAAACCCATCATGCCAGCCGCGCCCTTTAAAGTATGTGTGGCGCGTCGAATACCCTGAATAGGCTCCAGGTTTGTTGGCGCGTGCTCCAGGGCCGCGACATACATACTGATGGTTTGCAGATGTTCTTCTGCCTCCAGGCGGAAGATTTCTGTGGCCTCATCAGCGAAGCTATCAACTGCTGTCTGGCTCGAAGCAAGCGGGCGAGTTTGCGAAAGCGCAGGCGGCATCACTGGCCTGGCCAGGGGCATCATGGGAGCGGAAACCTGTGCCGCGGGCGTGTCCTGCATATCCATCGGGTTGATCAGAGCCGCGCCACCTTCTTCTAAGCGGCTGAGAAACTCGCTACGCACCTGGATCTCAATCTCATTGCGCAGGCGCTTCTCCAATGCCTGGAGGCTTTCAGGGTCTTCTACGCCCGCCACGCGTTCTTGCAAGCGCTGCTTCGCCTCAAACTCTTCGCGCAGTTCTTCACGAATTTGGTGCTGCATCTCGGCGCGCGCGGCCAGGGTCGCAGGTCGATTCTCGTATTCGATGCGCAACTCTGCGCGCAACTCATTCTCGATCTCGGCGCGCAAGGCGGTTACATCGCCCTGACGCTCAAAGGTCACACGCTCGCGCAAGGCAGCGCGATCAGAGCTGGCCTGCATATCCCAGGGGCTCCAGCCAGCCTCCTGCCTGAAAATCATCCCATCAGGAGCCTCTGAGAGTTGCTGGAAGATCTCACCACAGGCAAAGAGCGAAGAGTGCAACTGCTGGAAGAGCAACTGCATCTGTTCATCCGTTCCCTCCACGCCTGCAGCCATCTGGAGCAACATATCCAGCACCTTTTTCAGCTTGCTATTGGCCACCCACATCACCGAGAGTGGCAGATAGCGGCGCACCTGCTCCGGGCTATTGCGTAGATTCAAGCCCATAGCTTTGCCGGCCCAATCCTCCATGCGATCAAGGGCGTCGCGTGAGCCATCCAGGAAGCCTTTAAACTCCGTGCGTTGGGCCTCAATCACCTCGGCGGCTATGCGCAACTGTGAGAGAGTGCGCTTGAGAAACGCGGCCTGATCTTCCAGAGCGTGGGTTTCGCCCTGCAAATCCTGATAGATCTGTTGCGGCAGAGCAAGCTCCTCCTGGGGGACGAGTTCAGCCGAGGAGATATCGTCCGGTATCACGTTCCGCCGCGGATCTTGCGGCTGCTGTGGCAGCGCTTCTGAGAATGTCGGTGACATCTGCGGATATTGTGATAGAGGCGGCAGCGCACCTGAGAAAGCCGGAGACATCTGAGCTGGTCCAGGGAGCGCCTGCTCTGGCTGCGTTGGTTGAGCAGGTGCTACCGGCAGAACCGGCGCTTGTTGGACGGGTGGCTGCGCCATCGGTGGGAAAGCGATAGGGCCAGCCATCGAGTAGAGCATCTCTTCTCCCGCCAAAGGGCGTGGCGTCAAAGGTGCGATAGGAGGTACCTGTGGCGTTGGCGGCATCTGTGGTAGCTGCTGGCGGTGGGCAGCAGAGCCAGCCAGCAATTCCAGTGCGCTGGGTGGAGGTACAGGTCGCTCATGAGACAACTGAGCCTCAAAGTGTGCGTGTTGCGCCGGCTGCATCGGCGGGACAGGGAACGAGATCTCCGGCCTGGGAGGGAAAGCCGCGCGCAACACCGGTTCTTCCGGCCAGGAAGCATCGCCAGCTGGTGGAGTACGGAAAGAGGATAACATCTCGTCGAGTGAAGAGATTGCCTCCGCTCCAGATTGCGAAGGTGGAGAGGTCGGGCCTTGTGGCTCATGCACAGGCTCTGGGGTAGCCATCTCATCAGAGGCGCCACGAACCGCTTTTTCCTGCTGAGCACGATACTGAGCATAATCCCTATCGTCCTCAGCCATGACCGCGTTCTCATCGACCCCATGACGAATGCCATCCACCAGGCGATGCAGCCTCCCCAGCGAGCGTTGCAAAAACGCAATCGTTGGCTGATCCAGATGCGCAAGGCCATCCACCACATCACCCAGGATATCTTCCATACCATGAGCGATATGCGCCATACCAGGAAAATCCATCATCGAAGCCGAGCCACCGATGGTATGAGTGCGACGATGCGTCTCCTCCAGAGCTTCCATGTCGCCAGGTGACTGCGTCAAGCGCTCAAGATTTGCCTCGATCTCCGGCAAATAACTATTCACCTCTTCGATAAACGAATCGAGGACAGATAGTTTATCAA
>CAXUEY010000119.1:0-18567 GCA_964250225.1 uncultured Ktedonobacteraceae bacterium
GTCCAGGGGCGGAATGTGTGAGGCGGCCCGTTTGGGATTGGAATGAACAGAGAAACAATCTGCCTACAAAAGAACGTTCGTTCTTGATTGGGACTAGCGGGCGTGCTATACTCACCGAAGAAGCATTGATGTGATGTCCCAGAGAATATCCCCGCATGTGAAAAAGGGGAATGAAAGGACAAATGTATGGCAGTCACACTCATCAACTCGTTCGAGGTTCCGGCGGGTAAAGAGGAACAATTTCAGAAGGAATGGATGGCGGCAGCCGATCTGATGCGGCGGGAACCTGGCTTTCTCTCTAGCCGACTTCACCAGAGCCTCAGCCCACAGGCGAAATTTCGCTTTGTAAATGTGGCTCAATGGGAATCTGCACAGCACTTCCAGGCCGCGATGAGTAAAGAGACCTTCCAGAAGGCTATTCAGCAAATGAACTATGTTGCGTATCCTGCTCTCTATGAGGTTGTTGCCGAATAATACGCGTTTATGAGCAGGTGAGCAAACAGGTAAAGTGGCTATGAGCCAGTACAACACCCGGATGCATTGCACATCCGGGTACCCGGATGCATTGCACATCCGGGTGTTGCTTTGTTGCGCGATGCGTTATTTTTCACCATTCCGAAACGTCATATACTAGTGCTGTGAGAAAAGAGAAAGAGGGGGGATTAGTCGATGCTGACAGAAGCACCAATTGAACTATTCTATAATTTTTATCAAATCCGCCCGTAAAACCCTGCCCCTTCAGGGCTAGGGATACAAGGGCGTTCCTGTTTGGGGGCCTGGGTTGGGTGACCCCTGGTTGACAATTTACGAGATAGCTGCTATACTGTAACTCATGAACCAACAGCGAGCTTACAAGTATCGGTTTTACCCAACCGACGAACAAAAGCGCATCCTTGCTCAAACCTTTGGGTGTTGCCGCTATGTCTACAATTGGGCTTTGCGCTTGCGTACGGATGCGTACTATCAAGAGCACAGGCGACTGTCCTCCAATGATTTGAGTGCAGCGTTGACACACCTCAAAAAACAAGAAGAAACCGCATGGCTCGCTCCTGTTTCGAGTGTTCCTTTGCAACAATCCCTCCGCCATTTGGATCGAGCGTTTCTCAACTTCTTTGAAGGACGTGGCAAGTATCCAACGTTCAAGAAGAAACGGAACCAGCAGAGTGCTACCTATGCGAGTACAGCCTTTCATTTGTGTCCCAACTCGAATATAAGGCAGCATGGTATGGGCGAAATCTGGTCAAGCTTGACCGGTTCTATCCATCCTCGAAACGCTGTTCCCATTGCGGGTATATTCTGGACTCCTTACCGCTCGATATGCGCTTCTGGACTTGCCCCGAATGCGGGACCGTCCATGATCGAGACATCAACGCCGCACAGAATGTCCATGCCGCTGGGCTCGCGGTATTTGAAGGCTCTGGAGAGGCTGTCAGACCAGGGAGGGCGAAAGCCCAAACGGGCAAGCCTCAGCGAAGGAGCAAACCCCACTCGTGAGGGTGGGACTCCCCTGGCTTTCAGCCGGGGAGGATGTCAAGGTATACTCTGAACAAAGATACAATTTTGTATAATAGCTCATCCTTCCAACGTTGGCTACCAGGATATATGGGCTAGCCCTTTGACAACAGGATAGTTTTTCTCGGATTATTATCAACATGTTTCAATGTGTACGAGGGTATTGATTTCTTCGTCAGGATATCCGGCGTAATGGGTTGCAAAAAAACGGCCCCTGATATATACTACCCGAACGAACGTTCTATTAATGGAAGGAGCCTGGCATGGCCAGAGGCAGTAGCTACGGGAACAAGCCCGGTGAGCCGTCCCCAACCACAACAACTACGAATATTCCCCGGCGGGCCACACGCAACATCGCAAACACGCCAGTTCAGGAAAAGGAACCAGCAACCGCACCGTCGCGCCCGGTCAAAACAACGCGGCAGATCTCCGCGCCTCCCTCTCTGCCAGCGACGGCACCCACTCGCCCGGTCAAAACAATCCGGCAGATCTCCGCGACCCCCTCTGCGCCAAATACGCCCCATGTCTATACGTCGCATCCCCTGGTGCACCATCGCCCCTGGCTCAGGCCGCTGCTGGTCTCGCTTGGCGTCGTGATTATTGGCCTGCTGGTGCTGGGCAGTGTGGACGTGGCGTTGCGTCCCTCCGGCGTGCCACAGGTGATACCGTTTGTCGGGCAATCCTACCAGGTGGTCTCCGTCCAGCTCGGTGGAACGCTCCAGGCCTACAATACCTGGGAACATAGCAATGGACCAATCGCATCCCAAACGGCTCTCCCCAGCCATCCTGGTCCCTACTCGGTGCTGGGCAAACCAACGATCAGCGCCGACTTTATCAATCAGGTGCTGGCTGCCTACAATTCGCCAACGGCTGGTATGGGCCAGTCGCTCTACGATCTGGGGGTGAAATACGGGATCGATCCGGTCTATCCACTGGCGTTTTTTATGCATGAGAGTTTGTTTGGGACCACAGGGGAAGCACGGGCAACCCTCTCGCTGGGCAATGAACGCTGTATTCCCGACCGGGCCTGTATCGACCAGGACCGCGGCGGCTATGCTCAGATGAAGAGCTGGCAGGATGGCTTTGAACAGTGGTATAAGTTGATCCGCAACCTGTATGTGGCGCAGTGGGGACGCGTGACCGTTGACCAGATTATCCCCAAATACGCCCCCAACAGCGATGGCAATGATGAGGCTGAATATATCGCCACGCTCAAACACGAGATCGATACATGGCATGCGGGCATTCTCAAACCTTGAACAGGTAATCGGGGCCACGCGAGCTACAAATTGGATATGGAATCAGTAAGGTGCGATGTTCTCAAACCTTGAGCAGGCCGCGTTCCAGTGCTCTGCTCAGGGCTTCGGTGCGGCCTGAGACGTGGAGTTTGGCGTAGATGTTGGCCAGGTGGAAGTTGACGGTGCGCTCGCTGACGATGAGGCGCGCCGCGATCTCTTTGTTGCGCAGGCCACGCGCCAGCAGTTGCAGAACGTCGCGTTCGCGGGCGGTGAGATTTTCCTGGGGGACTCGTTCATTGCCGCCCAGCCGCGTCAGCAGCCGCGCCGCCATCTGGGGCTGCACGAGCACTTCGCCCCGCGCAACCAGGCGCACCGAGCGGGCTAACTCGTCGGGCGCGATATCTTTCAAAATATAGCCGCTCGCCCCGGCCCGCAGCGCCTCGTAGAGCTGCTCCTCGCGTTCGCGGTCGGCCAGCAAAAGCACGTGGATCTCTGCGTTGAGCTGGCGGATCTGGCGCAAGGCTTCGATACTCTGCTCGTTGGGCAGTTGGGCGTCGATCAATACGACCTGGGGCAGCAGTTCGGCGGTTTCGCTGACGGCCTGTGTGCTCTCAGCGGCCTCGCCAACAACCTCCAGGTCTGGATAGCTCTCCAGCAGCCGATGCAGTCCAGCCCGCGAGACAGCCTGATTATCGACGATTAACACCCGCACCTTCGCACCTGCCTCGGATGTTAGCGACTGCTGAGCCGGCTCTGATGCTTGCTCTGGCCCGTTCTGAGCTGGTTGCGCGACCATGTTATAGGGTAGCGAGACCTGCACCTGCGTGCCCTGCTCCAGGCCGCTATGGATGGTCAGCGCACCCCCCAGGCTCTCCGCCATGCTGCGCAAACGGCGCATGACCACGTTTGCCGACGTGTCAGTGCTAACGGCCCCATCCGTCTCCAGAAAGGGCGGCACGCCCAGTGCGTCGCCGGGCGCGCCCTCGAAAAGCTGTTCTGACCGGCCTGGCACGCCATCGTCTTCTATGCCTATGACGATTTCGCCGCGCCGGTAATCCAGGCTGAAACGCAGACGACGCGCCCCCTCGTGCGTGGAGACGCGCGCGAGTGACTCTTGCGCGATCCGATAGAGCAGACGCGCGAAGTGATCGGGCAAAGGTCGCTCGCGCCCTGAAAAGACGACGCGGCTGGAGAGTCCCAATGTCTCGGCGCGGGCCTCGACCAGTTGCGAGATCGCCTCGGCCAGAGACAAACCCGGCAGCTCGGCCAGCAGTAGTTCACCGCTGGCCGCCTGCACGGTAGAGAGCAGTGCGCCCGCCATCAGTTCCAGTTCGCTCAAGCCCTGACGCAAGGTCGGCAGGTCGAGTGCGGCCTGACCTGCATCGTCCTCGTCGGTGGAGACCAGTTGCCGCAGGGCGTGAATACGCGCGAGCAGGGTGGTAAGCGTGCTGGTCAGCTCATCGGAACTGATTTCCCACGCATAGGGTTGGCGGGCGGCGTGCTCCATACTATTGCCTCACTCGTTCAAGCGCTAAGGTTCCATCGCGCATATCAAGCTCGACGGTATCACCGTCGTGGATTGTGCCGTCCAGCAGGGCGCGAGCCACGCGGTTCTCGATCTCCTTCTGGATGACGCGTTTCAGAGGACGCGCGCCAAACTGGGGATCGTAGCCCTCACTGGCCAGGTACTCTTTGGCGTCTTCGCTCAGGTGTAGATCGATATGCCGCTCGGCCAGGCGTGGGCGTAGACGTGTCAGGGCGATCTCGATGATATCTTTCATGCGGTTGCGCGTGAGCTGGTGGAAGACAATCACCTCGTCGATGCGGTTGATAAATTCGGGGCGTAGACCCTCCTCGCGCAGTCGCTGACGCACCAGGCGCTGGATATCGTCGTCCTCCATGCCGTCGTACTCGTGCAGCCAGCGATCACCCAGGTTGCTGGTCATAATAATCACGGTGTTCTTGAAATCGACGGTGCGGCCCTGGCCATCGGTCAGGCGCCCATCATCCAGAATTTGCAGCAGGACGTTGAAGACCTCCGGCGCGGCCTTCTCGATCTCGTCGAAAAGCACCACGCTATAGGGGCGGCGGCGCACAGCCTCGGTCAACTGGCCACCCTCTTCGTAGCCAACGTAGCCGGGAGGCGCCCCGATCAGGCGCGAGACGCTGTACTTCTCCATGTACTCTGACATGTCGATACGGATCAACGCGTGCTCATCATCGAACAGAAAGCCAGCCAACGCGCGCGCCAGTTCGGTCTTACCCACGCCGGTCGGCCCCATAAAGATGAAGCTGGCCAGCGGACGATTGGGGTCTTGCAGTCCCGCTCGCGAACGACGAATGGCATCGGAAACGATCTCCAGAGCCGCCTCCTGGCCTACCACGCGTTCACGCAGATGCTCCTCCATCGCCAGTAACTTCTGCACCTCGGCCTCCATCAGCTTGGAGACGGGGATATGCGTCCACTTGGAGACAATCTCGGCCACATCCTCGGCGGAGACCTCTTCTTTGAGCATGCGCGCGCCCTTGATGCTGCCCAGTTTCGCCTCGGCCTCCTGCAACTTCGCCTGCAATTCAGGGATCGTGCCATAGCGCAAACGCCCCTGCAAAGCCAGGTCAGCGCGACGCTCGGCCTGTTCAAACTCAACCTGAGCCTGCTCCAACTGCTGTTTAATCTCGCGCATATGCTCCACCGGCTCGCGCTCGCTCTCAAAGGTCAGTTGCAGGGCATGGAGTTGCTCGCTGAGATTGGCGATATCCTGCTCAACTTTTTGCAAACGCTCCCGGCTGGCCGCGTCGGTCTCCTTCTTCAACGCCTGCTGCTCTACCTGCAACTGCCGGATACGCCGGTCCAGCGTATCAATCTCGGTCGGCGTGCTATCCAGTTCCACGCGCAGACGGCTGGCCGCCTCGTCGATCAGGTCAATGGCCTTGTCCGGCAGAAAACGGTCGGTGATATAGCGCTGCGAGAGCACGGCAGCGGCCACCAGCGCGCTATCCTGGATACGCACGCCATGATGCACCTCGTAGCGCTGCTTGAGACCGCGCAGAATGCTGATAGTATCCTCAACCGAAGGCTGATCAACCATCACCGGCTGGAAACGCCGCTCCAGGGCCGCGTCCTTCTCGATATGTTTGCGGTACTCGTCCAGCGTGGTCGCGCCGATGCAGTGCAGTTCGCCACGGGCCAGCATAGGCTTGAGCATATTTGAGGCGTCCATCGCGCCCTCAGCCGCGCCCGCGCCGACCAGGGTGTGCAGCTCGTCGATAAAGAGCACGATCCCGCCCGCTGCGTCAGTGACCTCTTTGAGCACGGCTTTCAAACGTTCCTCGAATTCACCGCGAAACTTGGCCCCGGCCACCAGCGAGCCGAGGTCGAGGGTGATGACTTTCTTGTCGGCCAGGGTTTTCGGCACGTCGCCGCGAATGATGCGCTGGGCCAACCCTTCAACGATGGCGGTTTTGCCCACGCCCGGCTCGCCGATCAGTACGGGATTGTTCTTCGTGCGGCGGCTGAGCACCTGGATCACGCGGCGGATCTCTTCGTCGCGCCCAATCACGGGGTCGAGTTTGCCCTGAGCGGCCAGTTCTGTCAGGTTGCGTCCATACTTCTCTAAGGCCTGATACTTGCCTTCGGGTCGCTCATCGGTGATACGCTGGGAGCCGCGAATGGTCGTTAACGCTTGCAGCACGTTCTCGCGGGTCAGACCAGCGGCGCGCAGGGTACGCTGCACCGGCTCCTCGCCGACTTTGAACATGGCCAGCAAGAGATGCTCGACGCTCAGGTACTCGTCCTTGAACTGATTCATCTCCTGCCAGGCCGTGTCCAGCAACTTGCGCAGGCGCGGCGAGATGGTCGGCTCGTTGCCGCCCAATACACGGGGCATGCGCTCCAGTTCGGTGCGCGCCACGCGCTGGGCCGTCGCCACATCGCCACCAACCTTCTGGATAATCTGCGGCACCACTCCCCCATCCTGCTCCAGCAACGCCACCAGCAGATGCTCAATCTCCGCCTGGCTCTGTTTATAATCCTGGGCCAGCTCAGCAGCCGCAACCAGCGCCGAGCGGGCCTTCTCAGTCAATTTTTCCAGTTTCATGCATGTCTCTCCTTTTTTGAAGAGGTACGTTGTTTTTTGCTGGCTTCACTATACCACATTGAGTTAGCTATTACAAGGAAATGTGAGTGGGCTTGTATCAAAGTTTACTTGAGAAAGGCCTTCACCTTGTTTGCTGGGAAGACTGGCCTGGACCCCAGAGGGAGTGATGGCCGTGTTTGCACCGCTTTGCAAGACAGAGATATAGTGACCATAGGACAATTATCTGGCAGAGGATGCTCTGAAAGGGAAAAGAATGAGCACAACACATATCAACGATCAGGATTACCTTTTGCGGGAACGATACAAGGATGCCTCCACTTTTAGTGCGTGTTTGCAGGCGCTAAAACCATTACTGAGCAGCCAGGTTGATTTCCATCGCTGGATTTTTAGCCAGATCCGTAAGGCGCCCAACTGCCGTGTCCTCGAACTGGGTTGCGGGCCGGGCGATCTGTGGCAGCAAAACGCCGAGCTGATCCCCGCAGATTGGCAAATCACGCTCTCCGATTTTTCAGCGGGCATGCTCAAGGGCACAAAAAAAAATCTCAGTCACATCGGTCATCCTTTCAGCTTCCAGGTCATAGACGCGCAATCTATCCCCTTTGAGGCGGCCAGCTTTGACCGGGTGATTGCCGACTGTATGCTCTATCACGTGCCGGATCGTCCGCGCGCCATCGCGGAGATCAGCCGCGTCTTAAAACCCGACGGCTACCTGTATGCAGCCACCTTTAGCAAACAGATCTTTTCTGAATTAGAGGACATTTTTAGAAAGTGCAACCTGTCTTCGTGGCTGGATGACGTGAGCTTTGCTGAGAACTTTTGCGTGGAGAATGGCCGCGAGCAACTCGCCCCGCATTTCTCGCATATCAAACTCCATCACCTGGAGAACAGGCTGGTGATAACGGACGTCGAGCCACTGCTCGCCATGATGAAAACGAACACCCCCAAAGCGGAATATGATGAGGCTCAGTTCCAGCAATTGCGCGAGCTGACCCAGCAGGAGTTGGCCCGGAAAGGTTCTATGCACATCAATTTCGATATGGGATTGTTTGAGGCGTCTGGTCCCAAAATAACGGATGTGCAGTAGAATAAGTGAAAGTCAACCTGGCCCGCCTCCTGAAACAGTATTCAGGAGGCGGACCAGGTTTTTATCCTTGTTTCATGGTACAAGCTGGCTACGAACCCCTAGGCCGTTTTGCCGGACTCAATCCAGCGCTGGAAGATCACTAGTTGCTCAGGGGACCAGGGTCCATCGCAGGGCATGCTTCCGGCTTGCAAATTATATAGATACATTGTTGGGGTTGTCAAATGGCTCTGGAGGCGGTCTAGAGCTAGTAAAAGATTCGCAAATTCTCACTTGCGGCGCTCATTGATGCTGACTCTCTCCCAAATCTTTTTGAAAGCGAGCAGAGCAGCGGTTTTCCCGCAGCATAGTGGAACGTCCGGGATCTTCTGGAGCGAGCCTTGAAAGAAGCAAATCTCAAACCATAGACACAAAGATACCTGCCTTGTCAGGGAAATAACCAATTTTTTCCAGACGAAAATATCTGCTGCATTTTTTAGAAAAATATGCTATACTGCTTGCAACCAATAAATGGCATACGCGAGACATGTCGTTTCCCAGCGAGTCTGATAGAGAGGAAGCGCCACCGGCTGCAAGCGCTCCGACTGGCAGGAAACAGGTACCCCTCGCGAGCCTACACAGAGAACTCCTTTCAGTCAGGAGAAAAAACCACGCTCTAGCGGTTTTCCTGGCTACATAAGAGGATAAAGGAATGTGTACGTTTCGGCCCCGTTACAGGCCGCGAGAGCGCGTCATCTCGTTGTGTATCCTATCATGGATGCTAGCTACCAGATAGGTGCAGGTCGTTGTGTACGCGGAAGCCGGGTGGAACCACGGAAATACTTGTACGCCTTTTCGTCCCTAGTGTGGGATGAGAAGGTTTTTTATTGGAAAAAAGGAGATTTAAGTACGATGTCAGTTGAAGCGGAAATTCTGGAGACGGTGCATTATACGCCGATTCAGCGCATGCGGCACTCCGCAGCCCATGTGATGGCCGAGGCGGTGCAGGAGATCTTTCCAGACGCGAAGTTCGCGATTGGACCCGCCATCGAGGATGGTTTTTACTACGATTTCGATCTGCCGCGCCCCCTGACGCCTGAGGATCTGCCCGATATCGAGCAGCGTATGGCGAAGATTGTGGCCGGGAAATATCCTTTCCTGCGCGACCGTTGGGCGCGCGAGAAGGCCCTGGAGTACTTCAAGGCCAGAGGGCAGGCCTACAAGGTCGAGCTGATCGAGAATCTGACGGACGCCGAGGTCGGGATCTACCAGCAGAGCAATTTTCTGGACCTCTGCCGTGGCCCACACGTGGAGAACACGGGGCAGGTCGGTCCCTTTAAGTTGATGAAGATCGCGGGCGCGTACTGGCGCGGCGACGAGAAACGCCCGATGCTGCAACGCATCTACGGCACGGCCTGGTTCTCGCAGGAGGAACTGGAGCAGTACCTCTGGCGGCTGGAAGAGGCGGCCAAGCGCGACCATCGCAAGCTGGGACGCGAACTCAAGCTTTTCGTGATGAACGAGAACCTGCCGGGCGGCGTACCCATGTTCCTGCCTAATGGCGAGATGATGCGCTACCAGATGGAGACGTATGTGCGCCAAACGCAGGAACGCTATGGCTATCAGCACGTCTGGACGTCGAACCTGGGCCGCGTGCGCCTGTACAAAACGTCGAAGCACTGGTATACCTATCGCGAGAATATGTTTCCCATCATGATGGGCGAGCAGGAGCAGTCCGAGGATGATGCCTATGTTCTGAAACCGATGAACTGCCCGCATCACTTCACGCTCTTCAAGACGCAGACGCATAGTTATCGCGAGATGCCGGTGCGCTACGCAGAGTTCGCCACGCTCTATCGCTATGAAAAGGCCGGGACGCTGTCGGGTCTGGCGCGTGTGCGTAGTCTGACGCAGGATGACGCGCACGTGTTCCTGCGCCCGGACCAGATTCAGGAAGAGTTCAACCGCGCCATCGACCTGACGCTGGAGGTCTTCAAGACGTATGGGCTGACGGACTACTGGATCTCGCTCTCCCTGCGCGACCCCAACAAAAAAGAGGAGTACGTGGGCAGCGATGAGATCTGGGAAAAGGCTGAGAGCGCGCTACGCGACGCCGTGGAGAAAAAGGGCATCAAATACACGGAGATGCTCGGCGAAGCTGCTTTCTACGGTCCCAAAACGGACTTTATGGTCAGGGACGCTTTGGGTCGGGACTGGCAGTGCGCGACGGTGCAGATCGACTTTATCAATCCTGAGAACTTCGAACTGGAGTATGTTGCCGAGGATGGCCAGGCCCATCGTCCGGTGATTATCCATCGCGCCGTGACGGGTTCAACGGAGCGCTTCATGGCCATGCTGATCGAGCATTTCGCCGGCGCCTTCCCGGTCTGGCTGGCTCCTGTGCAGGCGGTGGTCATTCCCATCTCTGACCGGCATAACGAGTACGCGCAAAAGGTGCTGGCGGAACTCAAGGCAGCCGGTATCCGCTGCGATGTGGATACGCGCGGCGAGCGGATGAACGCCAAAGTGCGTGACGCGCAGATGCAAAAGATCCCGTATATGCTCGTTGTGGGCGACAAAGAGGCGGCGGCCAACGCCGTGGCTGTGCGCCTGCGCACGAACGAGAACCAGGGCGCCAAACCCCTGGCCGAATTTATCGAGCATATACAGGGGATCATTAAGAGCAAGAGCCTGGAGTTGTAGTTTTTCAACTCTGCAAGCGCAAGCGGAAGAGCATGTCGGCGGCCCCGGTTCCGTCTGGGGTCTACGGGCCAGGCAGCATGGGGCGAACCCCCACGGGCCAGGCAAGCTGGCCCGCTACGCGTGACGTTCCCCAGAGGCAAGCTCTGTGGGACGTCACATCAGACCTGTGGGCTGGTGAGACGAGCGAATTGCATGTGGGGAATGATGCAGCCAGCCTGGACGATGGGCGACAGTTTGAACGGTTACAAAATAAAAGGCTTACGCGAGTCATGTTCTGGTCTGGAGGGTAGACAGAGAGGAGCGACAACGGCTGCAAGCGCTCCTATCCTCGGACCAGCGATACCCCTCGCCAGCCCGCGCAGAACAGGTCAGGAGTAAACGCGGCAATTCAGCCGCACATCTGAATAATGCGCGCGCCTCGACCCCGTTACAGGTCGTGCAGAGCATCTCATCAAGGGTGGTCTCAATAGATGCCAGACGCCAGGGAGATGGTAGCAAGCAGCGGGAATATGTTCGGCAGCAAGAAGGTATGGGATTAGATATGAGATGAAATGTGGGTGGAACCACGAAGAGCATAGCGTCTTTTCGTCCCATTGCGGGATGAGAA
The DNA here is from genome assembly GCA_964250225.1 of uncultured Ktedonobacteraceae bacterium. Lineage (GTDB taxonomy): Bacteria > Chloroflexota > Ktedonobacteria > Ktedonobacterales > Ktedonobacteraceae > Paraktedonobacter. The sequence continues at coordinate 11,218 of CAXUEY010000119.1, forward strand.
GGCGCTTTTTGTTATAATCATTGAATGAGCAGATAAGGAGAAAACTTCCATGCGAGGACAGGATGTAGATAAAGCACGATTGTGTATGCGTCACGATGCGGCGGCTCATCTGCTGGCCGAGGCGCTTCAACAACGCTTCCCGGACGCGCAGTTCGTTCACCGGCACGCCAATGAAGAGGGGTTTATCTGCGAGGTTGCCCTGGAACACGCACTTGCGTTAGAAGACCTGGCGGCGCTTGAGCAGCATATGGCGGCGATGGTTGCGCGCAACTGGCCTTGCCAGCGAGTCTACTGGTCGCAGCAGCGGGTGCTGGCCTATATGCGCCGTCAGGGTCAGCATGAGCAGTGTGTATGGCTGGAGCAAGCCTCGCGCGAAGACGCGCCCCGGCCCATCTACATGGCCAGCTCTCCCCAACTCTGTGGCTCGTGGTCCGGCGCGGACTGGCCCGACGACCTCGCGGTCTACCAGCATGGCAATTTTGTGGAGGTCTGCGCAGGTCCACACGTGGAGTCAGTCGGCGAGATTGGTGTATGCAGGCTGCTGCGCGTGGAAAGTGTGCGTGAGTCCGCAGGGTTGCAGAGAATATCCGGCAGAGTAGACGGTTGAGGTTTCCCTCACCTGTTACACTTTGGAGATCGACAACGTGTTGTTAAAGAAAGGTGAGACGAGGAAGCCTCACCCCATTTCAACGTGCATATTCACGAGGTAACGAGATGAGAGAGCAGTACACCACGCCAGAAACGCCCTATCCAGCGGAGGGGCGCTGCGATATCGCGGCGGACCTGGAGGAAGAGCAGGGCAGCGCGTTTTCCACCCACCACGCGGCAACCGCTGCACCTGGGAAGAAAACGCCAGCGAAGCCCCAACAGCAGGAGAAGTTCGACAGAGAAGGATGCCATCCCGCCGAGGGACGTTGTGATGTCGCGAAAGATCTTGAGGAAGAGCAGGGCAATGCCTATTCTTCCCATCACACAGGCCATGCTTCTTAAATGGGAAGGATTGTGCGGAAATTTCCAGCCAGGCAAAAAGACAAATTATCACAAAAACTCGCCAGATAAAGGTATCTCACGAGTTTTTGTGTGTGAAGGATTTTCACATGATTTGCTGCTGATTCTCCAGCAGCCGCCCAATGCTGGCATTTTGGGGATACTATCCGTATATGCATCATACAGCATATTTCGCGGCAGAGCCGATCACGGGCAAAGCGTCTCGACCAATGAAGAGGCTGCTTGATCAGAAGAGGCACCCACCGCCCAGGGCTGATGACCAATCAGCATGACGGTGTGCAAGCCGTTGCTACTCACCACATGATTAGGAGCGATTTGCCACTGATGACCGTTCCAATGCTCAACAATGGGAGTATTGCCAACGTTGCCCACCACCCAGATATCCGTAGAAGAGATCACCGCCAGGCTTTTCAGGGTGTTCGTCGCGTTCTGGGCAATAGTAGGGCTAGAGACCAGACTCCATTTGATCCCATCCCAGTGCTCGATCAACATCCCATCGTTATATCCCCCCACAGCCCAGAGATCATGGTCCGAACTCCCGTCAATCCCATTGAGAAATCCCCCGCCCAAATCGCTCAAATCAGGCGTGGCGCTAGTCTGCCAGCGCGTGCCATTCCAATGTTGCACGAAAGATTGTGTGTTGTCTATATCTGCTCCAGTAATCCAAATGTCGTTATCGTTGAATGCTTTGATGCTCGCAAGCTGCGTGTGGCTGGTAGCTTGAGGATGAGGGATCAGGCTCCAATTCTGCCCATTCCAATGGGCCACAAGGGGTAAGTAATTGACTGTGGTCGGTCCCACCTGTGAAAAAGCGTTGCCAATGACCCAGATGTCACGCGCTGAGAGTACTGAAAAAGCCGCCAGCATGTTTGCCCCGTTTGCTGCCACATTGGGGCTACTGACCGTGCTCCAACTGACGCCGTCCCAATGCATCATGAGCGTCTGCGAGAGAAAATGGTTGCTTGTGGGATAATGCACACCCGCCGCCCAGATATTGCTGGGAGAAATCTCGACAATGCTATTGAAAGTATCCTGTTGGGAGCCAGAGGAAAACGCCGTATGCCATTGCGAACCGTTCCAATGCATCACCTGGGAACCCGCCACCCAGATATCGTTCGGTGCCAGCCCAGAGATGCTTCTGAAAGAGCCAGGTGGCTGGCTCGGCGCGGCACACCAGGCCTTTGGCGCTGAGGGCAGCGTCGTAAAAGTATTTCCTGGCGCAGAGATGCGAGATCGAATAACCAGAAAACCGCCAACGAGTACAATCAAAAGCACAACCACTACCAGAAGGCGTATCCAGATGGTAGGTTGCCGCTTTTGCGGGTGTTCTATCTTATTCACTGATTCTTCGTGTGCCATAGTGCTCTCCTTAACTGTTAATCGATGTATTTACTATATAATGACTTCCGATATTTGAACAAGCCTGATTGAGCTAATGATCTACTAGCTCAATCAGGCTTGTTATTATTTTGATATCAGTCGCGCTTGACACATGTATTTTACCGCCTGAGCAGTAAATCTCTAGCTAACACGCTCCACTACCTACAGGTGGATGCCCACCATTATCACAGATAACACACTGCGCAACGAAATTTCCAGAACAATTGAAAAATCCATGAGCTTGCCAGGCAACGCCATCAGGATTTTGGCCACAAGTAGCACTCTCACCACCTGTGTCGCAAATTGATACGTCTGCCCGACAACATCCCCAACAATCAGGTGGGCGGTTGCCTACGCAAGCACCAGCTACGGAATTTCCGAAAGCATTACTGCCTGCAAGTAATCCAACTGCACCAACTGCCGCGAGTCCACCTTTGCCAAGTTGTCCCAAAAATCCTCGACGGGAATGCTGCTTGATAACAGCCTGAGTCATCGCATCTACAAAATTTGTACGCTGTTTGTTTTTCACCGGGGTTTCCTCCTTTTAGTACACAAAGCACTAATATACTCGCTACAAGGACATCATGAAATTTGCATATAATCTGCTGATGGTTTCTGCACTCGATTTGAGACAGAAATACCCAGCATCTTATCAAGCCACTCCGAATCGGGGCTCACGGTTTGATTTTGTAATCGTCCCTTAACGTCTAAGGCCAATACAACCGGTACGCCCCTTATTCCATATTGTTGGTATACAGATCTTCCTGGATCAATCAATACCTGTATATCGCTCAAAGGTAAATCCTTCAACATTTCTTCAGATGCCACCGATTCTCCATAACAAACAAAAATGAACGACCACCCGTATACCTGCAATCCACCTTCTCTTGCAGCCAGGTTTTTAATATGTTGAACAACGGCCCTGCAAGGGCTACATGTTGTACTTACAAAGAATAAGAGCACATTGCGATTCTGCTCCAGAAAACTCTTACTTGAAATCAACTGACCATGAATGTTGGGAAGTGCAAAATCCTCTATACGTTCTTGCAATTTAAATCGAGTTATTGGAGGCGAATCATCTATTGAATAAGTTTGTAGTGAGCTAAGATGGCGCAGTACGCCTGCCATAAGCAGCATAAGTACGCCTAAAACAATCCACTGCAATACAAAAGCAATCAACCAGGGGCCTGTCATAGGTCTGTTCCTTTCACTCTGCTCAACAAGCAAAAACTCAAACTCTTCAACGTTAGCTGCTTATGGAAGCGACTTGTTACCTTTATTGCGTTTTGATGCGTCTCTGTAAAATGGGATCGATCTCACTGATCAGGAAAATACACCCAAGTACCAGAGCTATGCTGGCGATAGTTGGTATGAGTATATCTAGCTGGATAAGTTGCCGGAGGTAGAATTGCCATTGAGAAAAAGTAGCTTGTATGCCAAGCATTCCTATAGATTGAGAGAGCACAAAACATGCTATTCCAATCAACAGGATGTTCCTCACAACCATAGCGGGCCCAATGGTGCTTGCCGAGTTACCAAAACAGTGGCAACTAAAGATTCTGCCCCGTCTCAGATTGATTCCTATGGCTATAGTAAAGATCACCAGCATAAGCATGAGCACCCCTGAAACCAGCGGAAGAATCACGCCCAAAAGGATGAAAGTTCCCGATATGCATTCAATAAAAGGAAGAAAACGGGCTGCTGCGCGTACTACATACTTTGGCAAAATCTGATACTGATGAATTGCATCTTCCAGTGTATTGGAGGAGAGGAGCTTACCTGACCCTGCAAGCAAAAATATAAATCCTAAGACAACTCGTGCAACAAATAGAAGAGTAAGTATCACCAAATATCACCCCTTTCATCAAGCCTTTGCTTTTGTCGCAATCAATAAATCTCGCAACCCATATGCAGATAATACCATGCTCTTATAGCATATAGCGGAGATATTCCTCCCAAATTGTGGAGATATTTCTCCCTAATAGTGAAGATAAATATCTCCACAATTTGGGTATGCTTCAATATATCAGAAAACATATATATTACTATGATGAATGTAAAGATAGCATTAAAATTTTATAATCAGATAAATATGCCGAACATATACATTGAAATACTTGTTTTTCTATGATAGAATATAAGCACAGCTTGTTTCCTTGATAAGTGAGACGATACCTCTAGCTGTATCTCCATGATTGGGGAGTCAGTGGATGTTCGGTGCTCTTTTCTCTAACCATATTTGCTATCTGCCGAGAAATATGCGCCCTACTTCTCCTGATAATCGTGCTCACATCGCGTTCATTCTTGTCGTTTGTCTGTGTGTGTCTGTGTGCCTCTCAATGCACACATCTTTTAAGAAGAAAGGGAGGCCGCTTCTCTCCAGCAGGGAGGCCGCTTCTCTCCAGCAGGAAGGCCGCTTCTCTCCAGCAGGGAAGCCGCTTCTCTCCAGCAGGGAGGCCGCTTCTCTCCAGCAAGGGGTGTTATTACATGTTCAAAAAGTGTGCATTCATCACTGATATGGACATCTATCGTGACGACGAACAAAAAATTGCGGTTATCAATGGGCGCACGTTGCGCCTCGGTCCCTATCAGTATGCTATACTTGATCTCCTGTTTACCTATCAGGAAATATGCGATGGCATCGTAGCCGTGACCTTGTATCAGCGCGAGGCTGATGCCGACACGCGCATGCTCGCCACAAAGCATATCTCGAAATTACGCGTCAGATTACGAATTCACGACCTCGATATCAAACGTATCCATGGACACGGATATAAAGTTGTTCCCTCGAAGGTGCTATCTACATAACCTATTACAAGTGCGTTTAAGAAGAGGTGTGGAGGTTGCGATGTGAGAAATTCGCCTCGCAGCCTCCACACCTCTTCTTAAAACGCAAGAACTACTTACCTACTTCCCATACTTGCGCCGAATCTCCCAGATCTCATCCAGGTGCTCTGCCGCGTGGCTCACGATCAGTTGCACCAGTTGGCTGAATGTAGTTTTATCCCCGTCAGGGTGCTCGATGGCGTGCTCCCCAGCGTTAGGTATGTATGTGGCGATATCCAGGATGTACACGTGGAAGGCGCGGAAGAGGGCTACGGAACTGGCGACTGGCCGTTCGTGATACTCTGCCCCTGTACTGATGCGCGCGTTGCCTATGGCGTGGTGACGCGCCATGACCACGCCAGGCGAGGAGAGTTGCACTCTCATGATCTGGGCAAAGAGGAGATCGCAATCGGCGAGATGATGGACGATCTGACGAATGCTCCAGTTCCCCTCGCTCAATGCCAAACACGTCTCCTCTGCACGCAGCCCGGCCAGCGCCTCGTCCAGTTCGGCGGGCAATTGCGCGTACAGGCGGAGCAATTCGTCGAACGTATGGGCGGCTGTTGCAGTGCAAAGGAAAGTATAGTTGTCAAAGATGGAGATGACCAGGGTGCGGTCCCCAATGCGGCTCTGCTTAATCTGACAATCTGTCACCCCTTTGCTGCGTAACTCAACCTGCCGGGTCTCCAGATCCCCGCCGATGTCGATGCTCTCGCCTGGCGTAGCGATAAAGTGCTCATCGTTTAGATACGCAGAGAGATCACGCGCCGCTGGACCAGCCAGCAAGATGATGTCCTTCTGGTTGGGGTCGAACAGGTAGGCGATATCCGCGTCGGGCGTGTGCTCGTTGAGGGTAAAATTGAGCTTCTCTACCAAAAAGGCGCTGGCGGTGGGAACGTCAGACACGCGCATGGCAAAAGACGGAAGGTCTGCCATAAAATACTTTTCCCTTTCTGCCTCAATAAAATTATTTTCATCTATTTTAACACCTGGGTACAAGCAATGCTAGCCAATGCTGCCCTGCATGAATTTACCTACACGTATGAAAAATACAGATAGGCATGGTCACTCGTCCTGGTCTACGCACATCTCCTGGCTCATCTGTGGCCGAGTGACCACACGCACCATCATACCTGATGCAAGCACGCAGATGGCCACCAGTCCTGCAAGCAATCCTATGATAGACCAGATTGGCACAACTGTATGCACCGTTGGCACGTTCTGAAGCAAGTAAAATTGACTACCATTGATCTGTGCTGCCTGCCCTATATAAGGGATGTTAGTAAAAATCAGGGCAGGTAGTGTGAGCAGAGAAACCGTTCCACCGAAAAGGACACCTGCCAGGAGAGCGGCTATATAGATCAGACTCTGTTCCCAGAAGAGTATACCCGCTACCTGCCCTGGTGTGCTGCCCAGCGCGCGTAACAGGGTAAAACCAGCCAGGCGCTTGCGGACCGCGATCCACGAAAGGGTCAGGTTGCCTCCCACCATGAGCAGGAGCACGGTTGCTCCACACAGCGCTAGCATGCCTGGCAGCATTTGGGAGAGCGGATCAACGTTCAGAGCGGCAATGATGGCGCGTCGGTCGAGGAAGGCGTGCAGTTGGAGGTAGCTCTGTCTGAATCTCCCCGGCCTACGGGCGCGGGGGTTCTTGCTCCAGCCCCAACGCTTCCTGTTGGCGGCTCACGAAGAGGCCAACAGGCTCTAGTCGGTTCGGCACAAGACTTTCTGGCCGACGCGCTCCGGCTCTGGTCAAACCAAAGCTTTGGGGCAGGGATTGCCCCGCATTCGCGCGTTGTTGAAGGCACTCCATCGCGGCCACCAGGCGCGATTCCGCACCTGCCCAGACGTGCTGGGCGATGGAGGGGAGATGGTCTGCTGGATCGAGATACGCCAACAGAAACGCGGAGTACAGATCGCGTTGGACCGGGCCAATGCCGCAAGCGCACTGATGCCAGCGTTGGGACAAGGGCTTTTTGACGTAGCGGCTACAGCCATGACAATACTGCGAGAGTTTGGTGTGATACGTCGAGATCTCCGAGAGGATGCCGCCAGTTTTCGCAACTGTGCGTCGTAAATGTGCTACAAACATCCCTGGAGCCCCCATGCCCACACTCTTGCCATAGCGTTTCTGCC
>CAXUEY010000120.1:0-18316 GCA_964250225.1 uncultured Ktedonobacteraceae bacterium
AATTCCAGGCTACGGGGTTTCTCAACATTTTTTTTTAAAAATATGTTTTTGCCCAAGCCCTTCCCTTGCATTATCTTTGAGTTTAGTGCGGCAAGAGTAGTGGAGACAGGTAGATCAGCGAGAAGACGATGATCCACACAATATCCACAAAGTGCCAATACATCTCGGCGGCCTGGACCGCGAAATGTTTTTTGGCCGTGAAATCGCCGCGCATACTGCGGATCAGGCAGATCAGCAGGAAGATCACGCCGATGGTCACGTGCAGGCCGTGGAAGCCCGTCAGCGTGAAGAAGGCCGAGCCAAAGATGGTGGCTTGCGGCGTGAAAGGTGTGGGCAGACCAAACAGACCGCTGTACTCGAAGACCTGGCCGCCCAGGAAGATCGCGCCCATCAGGATGGTTGCAGCCAGGCCGATCTTCATCTGGCGTTGATTGCCTTTAGCGATGCCTCGTCCGGCCCAGTGAGCCGGGGCGCTGCTACAGATCAGGATGATCGTGTTGATAATCGGATAGGTGATATCCGAGGGCAGATGCCAGGGATGGATGCTCCAGTTGCGGATCTCCAGGTAGAGATACATCGCAATGAAGTTGGCGAAGATCAGTGCTTCGGAGGCGATGAAGAGGATCATGCCCCACCATTCCATTGTGTGGCGACCCGTTCCATGCTCTTCGTGCTGAAATTCTAGATGCTCTGCTTGAGCGAGACTCATTGTTGCCATTCTCCTCTATATACGCCATGTAACCATTCAGCGCGCCACATGGACTATTCACTTCTGTTCTAAGGTCCACCCAATAATGGTTGCAATAACTAATGCAATGCCACAATACAGGAGAATCGGGTGAACGATCACCCCTATTGCAGCTATAGCAAGCGCGAAAGCCAGAGCGATGGGCCAGATGCTTGGCCGGGGCTTGAGCCTCTGTTCCTGCACCTCCAGGGGCACCTTCTCAGATCTCCTGATTGGCTTCTCTGGCGGCTTCTCGCTCTCATTGGACTCGTCAGCCACTTCTTTCCTCGTTTCCAGACGCCTGGAGGCCATTCCTCAACTGAGGAGAACCGCCAGGAGCCGGGCAATCAGTGGCTGACTGTCCGGCTTATGGGGAACATTAATGGGTCGCGGCCTTCCAGTCAGCCGTGTCCGGGTTCTTCTTATCGTAGAACGGGCGGCGGCTGCGTACCACCGGCAGTTCCAGGAAGTTGTAGACCTTCGGCGGAGAAGTCGTATCCCACTCCAGCGTAAAGGCGTCCCACGGGTCGCTGCCGCACTTTTCGCCGTAACGCATAGTGGTGATGAAGTTCCACACGAAGATCATCACGCCAACGGCGATGATGAAGGCCCCAACCGTGGCCATCAGGTTCAGCTCGTTCCAACCCAGATCGCCCGGATAGGTATAGACGCGGCGTGGCATACCTAGAATGCCCAGGATGTGCATCGGGAAGAAGGTCAGATTGACGCCAATCAGGAAGAGCCAGAACTGGATCTTGCCCAGCGTCTCATTCAGCAGCCTGCCGCTCATCTTGGGGAACCAGTAGAAGATGCCCGCGAAGATGCCGAAGACCGAGCCGCCAAAGAGCACATAATGCAGGTGCGAGACCACGAAATAGGTATCGGTCACCTGGTAGTCAAACGGCACCACGGCCAGGGCCACGCCGTTCAAACCGCCGATCAGGAACATCGCGATAAAGCCCAGCGCGAAGTACATCGCCACGGTCATATTGAGCTTGCCGCGCCAGATGGTGCCCAGCCAGTTGAAGATCTTCACCGCCGTTGGAATGGCGATCAGCGTCGTGCTGGTGGCGAAGAAGGCCTGCGCGATCACTGGCAGACCCACCGCGAACATATGGTGTGCCCACACGGTAAAGCTCAAGAAGCCAATGGCCACGCCCGACCAGGCCACAAAGGTATAGCCAAAGATCGGTTTGCGCGAGAAGACCGGCAGAACCTCTGAGATAATGCCGAAGACGGGCAGGATTAGAATGTACACCTCTGGATGGCCAAACGACCAGAAGAGGTGCTGCCACAAAAGCGGGTCGCCGCCTAAGCCCGCCTGGAAGAAATGCGTCCCGGCGTGACGGTCCAGCAGCAACAGAACTGCCGCGGCGGTCAGGCTGGGCAGCGCGAAGAGCAGCAGGAACGCCGTAACCATCGTCATCCACACGAACAGCGGCATGCGGTTAATCGTCATGCCCGGTGCGCGCAGCTTGAAGATCGTGACTACGAAGTTTAGCGAACCGGCGATAGACGAGATACCGAGCATCAGAATGCCCAGCGCCCAGAAGTCCATATTCAGGCCGGGGGTACACTGCACCGCATTGGAAAGGACGGTAGCATTGCAGACCGCCTCGGTCAGTGGTGCATAGCTGAACCAGCCGGCATCGGGTGGCGCGCCAAAGAGGAAGCTCGCGCTCAGAAAGAGGCCGCCAAAGAGCACGATCCAATAGCCAAACGCGTTCATACGCGGGAAGGCCATGTCACGCGCGCCGATCATCAGCGGCACGATATAGTTACCGAAGCCGGTCAGCATCGGCATCACGAAGAGGAAAATCATCGTCGTGCCGTGCATAGTAAACACAGCATTGTAGGTCGCGGCATCCAGAACCTTGCCGTTGGGCACCGCGAGCTGGGTGCGCACAAGCAGAGCCTCTAATCCCCCGACCAGGAAAAAGAAGAACGCGGTGACGATATACATAATGCCGAGCTTTTTATGATCGACCGTTGTAATCCACTCACCGATATAGGTTTCACTGAAGCGTTTTGGCCGTACAATGCCAATTTCTCCAGGGGCAATACGCGTTGCCATAGTATTCCATCCTCCGATATCCAGGCGCGCAGCTCGATTGCTACGCGCTAATTCAGGTCAGGCTCTCCAGGTAGGCCACCAGTTGCGCGATCTCTGTATCCGAAAGCGAGCGGATATTCATATCGTTGCCCGGTTTGACGCTCGCCGGATCGTGCAGCCATCGCCACAGGCCGCAGCTCTGCTCATTGACGATATGCACATTGGAGCCGCTGCCCGTAACCACACAGGAAGCCGGGTCCCAGCCGAGCACGCCACCGGCAATAGTGCGTCGCGAGCCAAAGTGCGTCAGGTTCGGGCCAACCAGATTCTGGGCAAGCGGGTCGTTAAAGCTTTTCAGGTTCACACCCACAATGCCATGACAGGCTACGCAGCCACCAGATCCAGCGAAGATCGCCTGGCCCGCCTGAGCCGTAGCATTGTTCGCCTTCTGCGCCGCCAACTGCTGATTGCTCATCCAGGTCGTAAAATCGTCCGGGTTCTTGGTTTTCACCGAGAAGTCCATGTACGCGTGCTCAAGGCCGCAGAATTCAGCGCAGGCGCCGCGATACGTCTGGTTAGCGACATCGGCCTGGAACCACTTATCGTTGTTGTGGCCCGGTACTACGTCGGTCTTGCCGGTCAAGGCTGGTACCCAGAAGCTGTGGATCACGTTATCGGAGCGCAGATCCAGGTGAATCACCTTGTTAGTAGGTACAACCAGCTCATCAGCCGTAACCACGCCAGTTCCCTCGTAATCGAACTCCCACCACCACTGGTGAGCGACCACTCTCACATTGAGCGCGGGACCAGCGGGCTGAGCCAGGCCGAACATCGTGTAGATCGTGCCGATCAGCACCGCGAAGAGGAAGATCGAAGGGAGCACCGTCCAGGCAATCTCGACAGTGTTATTTCCATGCGTCTGCTTCGGCATCGGCGAATTTGGACGCTCACGGTAGCGCACGATTGAATAGATGAGTATTGCTTCCACCACGACAAACACAACTGTCGCGACCGCCAGGATGAACCAGAACAGACCCGCTTCGCGGTCTGCCACCGGCCCCGCCGTATTCAGAATCGAGGGCGAGTTTTCACCACAGGCGGAGAGAAGCAACGAGGCGAGTAGCAGTAAGGAGACTACCAGTCCCCAGCGTTTCGCCCCGCGAAATATAGGCATCCTCACTTCTCAATCTCCTAAAAAAATTGATCTTGATCATTGAACAAAAGCGCCCTTCTGCAAGTGACACTGTTGCCATAGTATAGACCTAGTGTAGCCAGATGGCCTGAATGGGAACTTGCACTTCACACCCCTGACCTTACAGCCGCCTGAACGCAGCCCATCGCGAGACATGCTGAAACAAAAGAATCGTTTGCTTGCCATCAGGCGAATACGTGTGGAAGCACCTACGGATAGTGGTTGGGGTTTTCGATAGCGAACCCTTCGGTGCGGGCGATGTCCAGGAGTTTGTCATCTGCGCTGACAAATAAAGGCACTGGTTGACTTGAGCGGATGAGCCTGTTTCTTACAGCTATAACACAAGTGAGTTGGATAGCATCGTAAGCACGCGGTTGATGAAAGCGACATAGATTGCCTGCTTTTGTGTAGACGGACGCTGTAACTGGTATGACATGGTATCGTTGGTTGGTGTCCCAGCGGAAAAGCTTAATAAGCCTCTCTCACTCTTCTGGGAAAATGGCTGCTCGCTCTCCACTTTTCTCGCACGTATAGAGCCGAGATCCGACAAGGGTACCTCGCTTCATCTCTATATTACAGTATACTGGCGTTGTCTACAAACAGGCGAGGCTTCCGGGCGCGAAGGTTGTTTCTCGCGTTCGGTTCCTGTGGCGGAGGTGCTCTAGGTGTCTCTAACCGAGCTTCTCCCCGATAGTGATCCACACTTCCCAGCGGCGGCTGCGCGCGACTTCGGAACGGCGGTGCAGTTCGTGCTGCTCCAGGGGGATATGGCGGCCAAAGGCGGCATGCTCGACGCTTTCGCTGGTGATGCCGGTGTTAGTGGTACTGTCGGTGGGAATGACGTTGCTAGCTGGTTGACGCGGCTTTGCAGGAGCGGGGGTAGGTGTTGTGGATGTGAGCGAGGCTGGTCCGTAGACGAACATTTGCAGCAGGAGCAGGATGGGCTGGAAGAAGCCGATGGGTAGGAGATTGGCGCCTTCGATGACGATCAGCCGCCCGCCAGGACGCAGCACGCGCGCGACTTCGGCGATAGTTTCGGGATCGTAAATATATTCGGATGGGAAAGTGCTGATGACGTTGTCAAACGAATTGTCGGCGAAGGGCAGGCGTTGGGCTGAGCCTTGTAGAACCAGGCCGGGTGTACCGAGCTGACGTCTGTGCAACGTCTCGCGGGCCGCCTCGACCATCTGTGGGGAATGCTCGACAGCGCGACAGGCATAGCCCGCGGCCAGCATATCTGCGAGCAGATCGCCCAGGCCACAGCCCACCTCCAGAACGTCGTGGCCGCGCAAACGTGGCAAGACCTGGCGCTGCCACTCGCGCCACTGGCCCGCGAAAGGTACCGTGCTGGCGAAACGATAGAGATGTTTGTTGCGATAGAGCGTCTCAAAGAGCGCCTGGCGCAGATGTGGCGTCATGATCGGCCTGCCTGTGGGAAGATCGCCAGCAGCTCGGCCACCTGCCCGATGACGTAGTCGGGTCGGATCTCGCCGCGCCTGAACTGCTCAAGATAATCGCGTCCTTTATCCACGCGGGCCAGGATAGAATCATCGTCGGTGACATACATACCTGTAGGCGTACTCCCAGCCTCTTTTAAACGCTCCTCAATTTGCGCGTCGGCGGTATCGATGCCGGGAAATGTGTCCTGGGAGAGTGGATGTGAATAATTTTCCGCGTGCCCTGGTTCAGCGGCCACGTGGGTCAGTGCCCATTCGCGTAGCCAGGGCTTGGGTTTCCAGATGGCCGTGATGCCCAGCGCTTGCGCACCCAGGATATCGGCGCTTAACGAATCCCCAATCATCGCGGTCTCCTGCGGCGCGACCTGCAAGGCCTGGAGCACATGCTCGAAGATGCGCGGATTGGGTTTACGGATGCCCAGATCGCCTGAAATCGCGATATGTGGTAGCTCAAAGTAGTCCAGCAGGCCAAGTGTGGCCAGATCTTCGTGGAAAGGCGCGCCGCCCCAGAGACGATTAGTCACGACGCCTAGCAAGAAGCCACGGCGACGCAGCTCGGCCAGCGTTGATAGGGAATCAGCAAAGAGCGGGCGCGAATAGGGGATACGCACCCGTAGCGCCTCAAATAACGCGCGCCCATGCTCGTACTCGATCCCGTCGATCCCCCAGGTGTTGAGCACGGCACAGATGGCCTGGCTGACATCCGGCTCCTGCATGGGCGCGCGGCGAATCATCACGCGCACCTGTGCGTCGAATTCCTGACGCAGACGTTGCCCCAGGGATTGATCGTCGTTGGCAGGGAGCAGGGCAGCCGCGCTGTGCTGGCGTAACAACTCGGCGGCGCGCCGGTTCGACGCGCTCTCCAACCTGTCCCAATTCTCCTGCTCGTCTCGATACCACAGGGTGTCGCCAAGATCAAAAATCAGGCAACGAATACCTCGTCCAATAAGAGCTTCTGCTGTATGTGACACGTTTAGCGCTCCCTGAGGTGTTGCTTCTTCACATAGTACAAAAAGCACAGTATCATACTGTTGGCACTGCTTGCCCTATGGGGAGAAGATGATACATCATTCATTATAACCCATCACCTGCCAACAATCCACACGAGACCGTGCCTCCAGGATGCGAGTCCCTGGAGGCCGATCACAGCATCGTTTGTCTGCTAGATGCAAGCTTACTTGTGCAAAACATCCTCGTTGGAGAAAACTTCATCGACCAGCCCATATTCCACGCACTGCTGAGCAGTCATGTAATAGTTGCGGTCAGCGTCCTGCTGAATGCGCTCCAACGTTTGTCCGCTATGACGCGCGATAATATCATAAATGCTCCGCCGCAGACGCAGGATCTCGCGGGCGGTAATCTCGATATCGGCTGCCTGGCCTTCCGCGCCGCCCAGTGGCTGGTGAATCAGCACGGTTGAGTTGGGCAGGCAGTAGCGCTTACCCGCCTGACCAGCGGTGAGCAGGACCGCGCCCATGCTCATGGCCATGCCTACGCAGACCGTTGAAACATCGGGCTTGAGCCACTGCATTGTATCATAAATGGCCAGGCCAGCGTAAATGACGCCACCGGGTGAGTTGATGTACAGGTAGATGTCTTTGGTCGCGTCTTCGCTCTGCAGGAAGAGTAACTGCGCCACCGTCAGATTGGCCACATTATCATCAATCGGTGTGCCGATGAAAATAATGCGCTCTTTGAGCAGGCGCGAATAGATATCCATTCCGCGCTCGCCACGTGGCGTCGACTCGATGACGTTGGGGACGATGATCCCTCTCGGCTCCATTATATCACGGGTTTCCCGGACCCATTTTGTATCGTTAGGGTTGAACTTGCTACCCATCTTCACTCCTTTTCTTTCCGCAACACTTGCTGATCTTCCGAATATCTCTACGCTTTATCCAATGTAAATGTACATGTGCAGAGGGACTCTACCACAGCCAGTTTCGAGGCTCGTGTACCGTTATGATAGCACCTGCAAAACGCAAACGCAAGCATTCAACCACTATATTTAGCAGTCTCGATAAAAGTCTGCTAGATCCATGTTTGTGAAGACGGGCCAGGCAGCTACAATAGCGCTTCCATTGTAGCTGCCCGGCCCGTCTTCAGCGTTATTCGCGCCTGGGGTTGCGCGGGCGGTAATCGCGTGCGCGGTCAAGATTGAGCAGGATGACCAGGGCATTATCGCTCAAACGCGAGCGAATGCGCTCGTCGGTGTCCTGCCAGCCCCTGGGATTGGCTGTGACGACGGTTGGAAAACCTGAATTGTAGCGGTAGTTGAGCAGTTGAAAGAGCTTCTCGTTGGCCCAGGGTGAGCTTTGTTGCGTACCCAGATCGTCCAGCACCAGCACCTCGGCCTCGCGCATACGCGCAAAGAGCTGATCGTAGACTTCCCCAGAATCGGGTGCGAAAGCTGCGCGCAGGTGGTCGAGGAGGTCTGGTACGGTGGCGAAGAGCACGACGGACCCGGCCTCCAGGCACGAATTGGCGATGGCCGCCGCCAGGTGGGTTTTGCCACAGCCGTTTGGACCGACGAAAAGTAACCAGCCACCGGGGTTATTGGCGAACTCCACCGAGATATCAAAAGCGTCTTGCAGACCGGGCTGACGCCGGTCAAAGCTGTCAAAGCGCTTATCAGAGAAGGCCCCCAGGTTGGAAAGTTCAAAGAGTTGCTGGCGGCGTTTGCGTTTGCGCTCCAGTTCTTTGCACTGGCAGGCCACGGGTTTGCCAAATTGTGGATGCCCAGGTGCTACGTTGCTGCGCAGAAAGCCCGCGCCATGACATATCGGGCAGACGGCAGGCGTGGGCATGGGCGCGCTCTGCACGGTGATGGTATAGTCCGCGTTGGTTTCACGCGGCGTATTGGGCAGCGCGGGCCGTCGGGTGCGCATTTCGCCAGGCACGCGGTCTATTTGCCGGGGCTTGAGCGGCTGTGTGTTGCGTTGTATCCCGCGCGTTCCAGGCTGCGCGGGCGTGAGTTGCGAGCCGGGCGCGGGCACCGGCAGACGTGTTTCGCGCACATCGCGTGGTACTCCTGGACGCATCCTCTCAGGGATCACGCGGCGCAGCTGATCGCGCATCTCCTGCTCGGAGGCGGGCGGCATGCGGTAAAGATCACGCGGATCTTGTGGCGTCGCCGGGCGCGGCTGATCGGGCGCCACGCTGTACAACTTGCGCGTTGCCAGCGGGTTCTCTCGCTTGTGGACCTGGGCAAGACGTTGCGCAACAGCACTGATCTCCTGCGTTGGAGGACGCGATGGCTGGCCGGGACGCGAGACGGGTGGTGTGTAGTCGTCTGCCTGCCGATAATGGGAAGCATAGTTGTAGCCAGGCTCGTCCTCCCAATCGCCGTAACGCATGGCCGCCGTATCGTCGCCCCAATCCTCCTGCGCATCCGCCGGGATTATTGTCGAACGCTCATCCTCTTCGTAATAATCCCCCTGGGGCGGCTGCTCGGCGTAGCGCGGTCCTTGCTCAGTATAGCGCGTTGCTTCCTGCCCCGCCTGCTCACGACGCTGCCCGCTATAATTCACGCGACTCAACGGCGAGCGTGGGGGGGCTGAGTTCTCCCACTGCTCCTCCGGGATTTCGGGTAGGCGTGCTGACGGGCGCGCCTGAGAGTAGCCGGTGCTGTTCTGGCGCTCGCGTGACTGCTCGGCCTGGAGGCGCCGCGTGGGTGCGGGCTGGCGCTGACCCTGTGCCGGGAACTGCTGAGGGGCGCGTTGGTCCGCGGGCAGATATGACCGCTGTGTCGTTCTCATAATATTGCTCAGGCGTTCCATGCAGTTCTCCCTTCCGTTTCCCAGCGCCGCAAAATAGCACTGATATACTTCCAGTTACGTTTATTCCGCTGTACAGCCTCACTAAAGGCCGCCTCAATCCAGTCAGCCGGATACTGATCGGCAGCATCCTCCAATTGACTGGCGATCAAGGGTGTGAGCAGGCCAATATTCTGCTCATATAACACAAAGATATTCGGGCGCTCCACCTGTACCTGCACTCTGGCCGGCTCCAGACGTCCCTTCGTGCTTGACGCGAGCCGTTTTTGTGCTCCAGCGCCAATCGCGCTGGTCACTACTTCCGGCTCATCCCTCGTCAGCAGGCTCACCGGGACCATCTCGGTTCCCTGAAGTTCGCGCACGACTTTCCGGCTGCGCGCCGTATTAAAGAAATACCAGCCAATCACTTCTTCCTCACGACTCTGCTCACTTAACAATTTTAAATGAATACGCAACAGCGAGCCACGGGCCACCGCCTGCTCTAACCCCTGGCGCAGCCGCTCCTCGGCTGGTCGTGGATCACCCTGGCGTTTCAAGCCGTGCAACAACACCCGGTCCGCCAGCAGCTCGCGGTCACTGACGCAGCGCGGGTTCCCTTGTTTCTGTGCCAGCAGCCAGAAGAGATGCAGCGTCACCTTGAGTTCCGCTGTATCCTCAATTTCTGGCAGCAGTACCGTAAAAAAGACCTCTGGTACTGGCACATAAGGATTCTTCCCCCCTGGAAATCCAGTAAATGCTGTCATAACAAATAACGTCCTGCTCTCACATATTCAGCCGGGAACCAATCCAATCCCCTCTTGCCTGGCTGGAAGGCACCCCTTACTCTTCGGTCGGCGTCGCTTCCAGATCCCGGAAACGCGTCTGATTCGCCTGGAAAAACAGGCTGATCTCCCCCACAGGTCCATTTCGATGCTTCGCCACAATCACATCCGCAATATTCTTGCGCTCCGACTCCTGGTTATACACGTCGTCTCGATAAATAAACATAACAATATCCGAATCCTGTTCTATGCTGTTATGGGGAATAAATCCATTTGCAACAAAATTATGTGCTCCATCTACTGTTAAGTCATAAACTCCTTCTTCGCCTTCTGCATCTATTGATAGTATTTGGTCCCAATATACGTCACTTTGTGCCAATTGCGCTATCTTCTCACATGAAACGACTGTTGCAAGTCGTGTGGCTCGTTCACGACTCAAATTTTGTTTGTAGAGACTTGTGCCACAATATGCATTACCGAGAGCAGCCTGCATCTGGCGAGTAGTTAAGCGTGCCGCTTGCATGGCGGGTACAGCGTAAAGACTCCAAATTACTCTTGGTATAATATCTCTGTTTGTATTAGCTGGACGTTGAGCGAGGTACTCCAGAATAGCCTCCTGGCGGATTGTTTTCTTACTACTCAAAGCGCCAATCAGCGTAATAAAAAGTTCAACCTCAGCCTTACCGCTTACATATACATGATATTGATCGCGTCCTTTATTCACCTGAGCATGGCATGACAGTGTAGCATTGATACCCAGGCGTAATAGAAGAGATTGCACACCTTTTGCCAATTTTATACTACTGCTCGCATAATAAATATTAGCGTAATGCTTCTTCCCATGGCTAAGATTAATACACCCATCCGTAGACCACAAATGCCGCAAAAACTTCGCGATCCCCTCTGCTGGCTGAGCAAAAACCTGTTCAGGCACAAACTTCTCATACGAACGCAAACCAAATAAACCCAGCTTGCGCAGCCAGTCAGTGACTGGATTATGGACGTTATGCGTCAGACGTATGTGTTTACCAGGCGATAGGTAGACCTGATACCAGTCGCGCTCCTGTTTGATACGTGGCTCAACATCGTCACCGAATACAGATCTAGCCAGCCTCGTAACCAGCTCGGCCAGTTCCAACTCATGCGTTGTATATTGAATGGCATGCGTGGGCAGTGTGCAGCCATCGCCGATCAGGTGGCCCAGCAGTGCCAGTTCATCATCGCTCATCGTTGCCTGCATTGGCCCCGGTAGGTGGCGTGGGAGCGCGAGATGCATCCCGATGGTCAACTCATCCAGACGTTGCCAACCCTCCATTGTCAAAAACTTATGGTTGGCTGTGGCGCGAATGGTGCGCCCCAGACGTGTGGTCAGACGATACACTTGTTTGCGGCCTGTGGCAAAGGCGTTCGTCACCTCACGCGGCTCCAGTTGCCATGTTTCAGTATTCAGCGCCAGCACGCGGAAACCTGTCTGGCCGACAAGTTGCTCAATGGGGCTGTACGTACCCGTATCTGGCAGGTAGACCAGACTGTCACCAGTAATACAGCCGCTTTCACGCAGGTCTGAAAGCTGCGGTACCTTCGACTGCCGACTCTCAACAGAACGTGAAAGCTGTGACAACGCCAATACTGGTACATTCAGTTCGCGGGCCAGCCCTTTCAGATTGCGGCTGATCTCGCTCACTTCCTGCACGCGGTTATCGTTACGCCCGGTGGCGCTGCTCTGCATCAACTGGAGATAATCCACGATAATCATATCAATGCCCTGCTCTGCCTGTAAACGGCGGGCCTTACTACGCATCTCCATTGTAGAGATGCCCGCGGTATCGTCGATCCAGATATTGGCCTCGGCCAGCTTATCGCCAGCGTAGACAATGCGCTCCCACTCGTCCTCCTCAATCCAACCTGTGCGTAGCCGCGACTGATCGATGCCCGCGTCCATCGAGAGCAGACGTTGCGCGAGCTGCTCCTTGCTCATTTCCAGACTGAAGATGGCCACCGAGTTTTTGAATTTCACGGCTGAATTATGGGCCATACTTAAAGCAAAGCTCGTATTATGCACAAAAACATCTTGCGCGATAAAATTGTGGCCATCCGGCACAGCCAGGTCATAGACCTGATGCTCGCCAGTTGGCTCTATCGCGACGATGGTGTCCCAATAGATATCCGAGCTGGCGGCGCGATGCAGACCCGCGTGATCCAATGTCTCTGCATAGGCTGCGAGCCGGTATTGAGGCACGTTGCGTCGAATATGGGCATTGTAGCCACCAAATTTGCCGCTTTTCGTCGTCTCGCCGCTCTGTCGGGCCAGCTCAATTAACGTCAGTGCGCGCAGTTGTGCTGCTTCCCGAATGAGTTCCCATACTGCTTCTGGCACGTACCCCAGGTTGCTCAGGCGAGGAGCAACCTCAATAGTATTGTTCGCGAAACGGCTGGTTTTCTCGCCAATCCAGCCAATCTCTTCCTGATAGCGCTTGATATCTGGTGCTGACGTGATTTGTACCCGCCACGCACCTTTCGATGTCTGAAAGAATTTGCTGACAATACCAAAACGAACAAAAGCATGATGCACATCCAGAGCAAGCTGGCGCGAGGCCACGCAAAACTCAATGCGCGGTTGATGCTTGTCGTGTGCAAAAATGCTGCCATCGCAACTCATCAAGGTTCGCAGAAATTCCGCCAGACGAGAGCGGTCCCATGTCCAGATACAGGCCGGGAAACTTTTAGCTTTGGACAATTTGCCCATCAGACCGAGTTCTCTCAGCCAGACTGTCACCGGGTTTTTTCCTAACTTTTCCCCCGTAGGGCGTTCATGTATTTGTTTCGGTTGAGCCACACTATAGGTAATGCGCTCCGGCTTGATGAGGCAGGCGGGAAAGTGTTGCCCAATAATTTGTTTAAAGTCAGCTATGATTACGGGGTCTGTATTTGTGAATGTAGGCGAACAGTTTGTTAACCCGCCTTCAGCAATAAAATACGCAAGCAAACGCACTTTCTCCAATGACCAGCTCTCATCATTCCCAAACGCTGGCACAGCGCGCGGGATAGCGATACCATCACCAACTGCCAGGTCGTGTAGCGGAGTCCAGCCATGCACGGTCAGGAAAGGATGATGGCCCGTCACCTCAACCTCGCGCCCGGTGCGGGTGCGCACGCGGAAACAGGGTTTAATCCCACTATCGATCCAAGCGCCAACTTCTGCTGTGCGAACCTTGCCCTGTTCAGACAGTCCATAGACATGCGACACCTGGCGTTTGACGCATTCCTCGATAGTCAGGCGTTCGCCGGTTGCAGGATCATCGATCAGCGTATGGGCAGTCAGGCATTTCCCCACGCCCGGACGGGCAGCCAGAATAATCAGGTCCGAGCGCTGCAACCCCCCTGTCATGCGGTCCAGGTCGGTGAAGCCGGTGGGGACGCCTACAATGGTGCCTCGGCGCGCGTTCAGTTGCTCCAGCTTATGGATATAATCGGCGAGGATCTCCTCCATTGAAGAGAAGTCCGAGCGGCTGTGGCGCTGGCTGATGTTGAAGATCAGCTTCTCGGCCTTATCGAGCGCGATATCGGCGTCGCCTTCCTCATAGGCTACAGCGGCAATCTGGCCTGCCGCGTGGATCAGGCGGCGCAGGGTCGAGGTGCGTTCGACGATATGGCCGTAATATTCGACGTTGCCGCTGGTCGGCACCTGGTTGATCAGCGAGGTGATATAGCTCGCGCCGCCCACGTGCTCCAGCTGGTTGCGCCGTTCCAGTTCGTCACAAATCGTGATAAAGTCCGCTGGCTCGCTACCCTGGTAGAGATGGAGAATCACCTCGTAAATTGTGCGGTGCGCGTCCCGGTAGAAGTCTTCCGCCTGGAGAAAGTCTGATACCTGCACGATGGCCTCGGGGTCAATAATAATGCTCCCCAGGACACCGCATTCGGCCTCGATATTTTGTGGTAACAGCTTTTCCACGTGACACAACTCCGTTATGACAAGGCGCTCTCTTAGAGACGATTATAGCACAAAAGTTCAAGCAGAAATATCATCAAAAACGCGAATTTCCCCCCATTTTCCCGTTCCCAGCCGATTTTTGGGGACACAAATCCTCGCTGCGCGCGAAATTTTGTGTGCGTAATCAGTGTAGCGAATAGACGCGCCAAATGCAACTGGCCAACGACATACAGGCCCGCTGGATATGTGGATAACTCTACGGATGAGTTGAGCACGATCTATAAGAAAACATCACTAAGAGAAGGACTTTTCCCCAACTTATCCACCCAAAAAGAGAGTTTTCCCCATCTATCCACAGAGTTATCCACAGAGTTATCCACCAAAAAGTGCTCCCTATTTGCCAGATTCGCTCTGTTTAACACTGCCTTAATATAGGAAGAGAGGACTATTGAGCAGTGAACAGAAAAAACTTGACCCCATGAAGCGAGCGGGTTATTATACGTGGCAGATAAACTACGCGCTGGCTGCCCACCGCAAGATCACAGTAGGGAAAGACGTTTGCCTGTGCTATTGGCTGGGGGCCTGATGAGACTTGCTTACTACTAAAGAAGGAGTTATTTATACCTCATGCCTAAAGTGACAAAGCGGGCCGAGATGAAACGCGCGGCCAGAATCGCCAGGGCCCACGAGACGGACTTGCCCAGGCCGATAGAGAAGGCGCCCCTGCATCGTGCTCCCGGCGGCAAACGGCCTGCGCGCGGACTGGCTCGTTACCCCTGGGCTATTACCCTTGTGTCAGCGCTGATTCTGTTCGGAGTCGGCTGGTCTTATTATTACCACCTCGGACCTTTCGCGCAACCAGCGAAGGTCTCCGCGCCTGTTGCGACAGCGACTCCTGCGGTGGCTGTGAGTTCCCCCTGTAACGCCAGCTCGGTGGTCAAGCAGTTGACCACTAGCGCCGCCGCTCCCACAGCAGCGCAGTTTGCTAAAAATAAGCACACCTACACGCAAGCCCCTGCGATGAGCATTGATAAAAACAAACTCTACTGCGTTGGCCTGAACACCAGTCGCGGCCTGATTGTTCTGGAACTCGATCCCAAGATTGCGCCCAATACCGTCAACAACTTCGTCTATCTGGCCCAGCACCGGTACTATGACGGCCTGAAGTTCCATCGCGTCGTGCCCGGTTTCGTGATTCAGACGGGTGATCCTAAAGGCGATGGCACGGGCGGCCCTGGCTACAAATTCAACGACGAGCCGGTGCAGGGCAACTACACCCAGGGGTGCGTGGCAATGGCCAACAGCGGAGCCAACACCAACGGCAGCCAGTTCTTCATCTGCACCGCCGATGATACCTCCAAGTTGACCACGAAGAGCTTTAACCTCTTCGGGCATGTGACGATGGGCCTGAATATTGCCAAACAGGTCCAGGGGCCTGGCGATGACCCCTCAACCAAAAATATCCCCCCGGATATCCTGAAACATGTGGTTGTGGTTGCGGTCAACCCATAAGCCGGGATATAGTGGTAACTGATTCCAGATCACTGTGGTTGTTAGAAAGGAAGAAAACATATGTCAAAACAGTATAGCGCGCCTCAATCGATGCAGGTTGAGACGAATCGCACCTACAAGGTGCTGCTGAAAACCAACAAAGGCGATATCACGCTTGAACTTAACCCGGCGGAGGCGCCGATTACCGTGAATAATTTCGTGGTTCTGGCCCGCGATGGCTATTATGACGGCCTGAAATTTCACCGCGTTGTGCCGGGCTTTGTTATTCAGGGGGGCGACCCCACCGGCAACGGCACAGGCGGCCCTGGCTACAAATTCCAGGATGAGCCGGTCAAACGCCGCTATCGCGCGGGCACGGTTGCGATGGCTAATGCTGGCCCCAACACCAATGGCAGTCAATTCTTTATCTGCCTGGAAGATCAGCCCAGCCTGCCACCCAACTACACCATCTTCGGCGATACTATTTCCGGCATGGATGTGGTGCGCAAGATCCAGGTTGGCGATGTCATGCAGTCGGTTACCGTCGAGTAATCTCTGTTAATACACCAGAAAGAGGCGCTTTCTGTTCATAGCGAGCATGGAGCGCCTCTTCTTTTTGGCAAACTGGGAAATGCGTAACACCGGCTTGACGGGAAGCGTTTTTTGTATTTACAATGAATTGACTGAATTCTTAAATTTCTCTCTCATCGTTTTCTAAAAGCTGCGAGTGGGGGCGAGCCAATGGTAGATCGTATTGGGCAACGACTGGGCAATTATCGATTCCTGCGCCCCCTGGGCGAGGGTGGGTTCGCGGAAGTCTATCTGAGCGAGCATGTTCATCTTGGCACACGGGCTGCCATTAAACTTCTGGCGGCGCAATTAACCAACGAAGATGTGGCGAAATTTCGCAATGAAGCACGCGTGGTGGCTCGCTTGATGCATCCGCATATCGTGCGTATCCTGGACTTTGGCATCGAGGGCAAGACACCCTATCTGGTCATGGATTACGCGGTCAATGGAACACTGCGCCAGCGGCACCCGGCAGGCACGGTGCTGCCCCTGGAGACCGTCACCAGCTATGTCCGGCAGCTTGCAGACGCCTTGCAATATGCTCATGACAAGCAAATTATTCATCGCGATATTAAACCTGAAAATATGCTCATTGGTCGGCGCAATGAGGTGCTACTCACTGATTTTGGGATCGCGGTTGTGGTGCAAAGCTCGCGCTATCAGCGTCCCCAGGATCTGGCAGGCACAATTATGTATATGGCTCCTGAACAGATCCAGGCCCATCCGCATCCGGCCAGCGATCAATATGCATTGGCGATTACAATCTACGAGTGGCTCTGTGGGGAGCGACCTTTCTATGGTTCTTTTACCGAAATCGCCATCAAACACAGCGTCACCCCTCCACTGGCGTTACGCGAGCGCGGGGTGAATATTCCGATGGAAGTTGAGCAAATCATTTTCAAAGCGTTATCCAAAGAGCCGCGTGACCGTTTTCCCACCGTTCACGCATTTGCCGAGGCCTTTGAGCAGGCCAGTCAGCGCGGCGAAGATCCCCGCCTGGCGCGGCCCGCGTTTGCCTCTGGCCGAACCTGGTTGCCCGATCCAGCTCGCCCTGCTCTGAATCGGGGCAATCCGCGTTCATTCACAGCGCCGCAACACGCTGTACCACCCACTGCATCACAGTATTCTATGCCGTTCGCAACCTCGCAAAGTTATGGATCGTTTATCGCGCCCCAGAGCCATATACCTGTACCGCCTGCGGCTCCTGCGCGCCTGACGAGCCTGCTGACACCCACGTCGTCAGCGTATAATCAGGCTGAGTTAAAGAGTTTTCAGGCGGGACATCTGGTCGCGACCTTTCTGGGGCACCACGCTGTTGTACGGGGGCTGGCCTGGTCGCATGACACCACCAAACTTGTCACTACGGCGGAAGATGGGCACGTCTCGATCTGGAATGTGACCTATGGCCGGGGAGTCTGGGAGCACCGGGTCCACCGCAAACCCGCGCTGGCCGTAGCCTGGTCGCCCAATGGCCGCTACATTGTCTCGGCTGGCAAAGATAAATCGATAAAAGCTATTGAATTTGGCATCTTCAAAGAGACTGCGTGCCAGGAACATGACGCCGGCGTCAACGACCTGAGCTGGTCGCCCGATGGCTCCTATTTTGCTTCCGCGGGCGACGACAAACGCGTCTGTATCTGGAGCGCGCAGACCTGGCGACCTTTTCTCGTCTATCGCCAGCATCCCGACTGGGTCGCTACCGTGGCCTGGTCGCCCGATGGCGCGTATCTTGTCTCCGCTGGTTATGGAACCGACGTGCGCGTCTGGAAGGCTAAAGAGGGCGAGACCGTCTATATTTATCGCGCGCACGCGGGCAATGTCTACGTGGCCCGTTGGTCGCCGGATGCTCAGTACATCGCCTCATCTGGCAATGGGGGCATCGTGCGCGTCTGGCACGCGCTCAACGGCACGAAGGTCTGCTGGTATTCGGGTCATAGCGAGCGCGTCAACACCCTCGCTTGGTCGCCCGATGGCACGTGCATTGCATCGGGATGCGTCGATGGAAATGTGCATGTCTGGCAGGTGGCGACGGGTCGGGTGCTCTACGCCTATACCGGCCACACGCGGGCCATTACCGCCGTCGCCTGGTCGCCGGATGGGCAGTATATCGCCTCGTCGGGCGAGGATGGGTGTGTGTATGTGTGGGGGGCGCCATAGAGCTATTATCACCCAAATGATAGCGTCTCTTCCTCATGAGAAGTCAGATCTTCACCGAAAATGTCGTGCTCTTTATACATATATACGCTCCCTATAAGCCCCTTTTATACTGCGCCTGGCCAGCGTAGTATTACAACTTCTTCCCTCAAGTGAGATTGTGTCGCTGTAGATAGACGTGTGCGGAATAAATCGATGTCT
>CAXUEY010000121.1:0-7260 GCA_964250225.1 uncultured Ktedonobacteraceae bacterium
CCACATCCAGTATGGTCCTGGATCGACGTGATTGATGCCGCCAGAGAATGGTGAAGGAACTGTACCGTGGGCCACGATATCATTGCGATCCAGGGGCAGATTGTACTTTTTGAGCAGATAGGCCACGAGTTTAGCGGAGCCCAGATACTGGGCGGCGTTGTACCACTGATAGCCTGTGGCGTCGAAGCCGATATGCTCAATGCCAACGGCGTGCTGATTATACCAGTAGTTGCCGACGTTATACGTAAAATCAACGTCGTGTACCATCTGATAGACCGTGCCATCCGAGTCCACGATATAGTTGATGCCGACCCCAGTAGAGGTCGCCGGATTTGTGTCCTGGAAGACGTTGAGCGCGCTCTGCAACGATCCCTCGGTGTCGTGAATGACCACATAATTGACTGGCAGAGGATAGCCCGCGTCTGTGCGTTCTTCATAGCCACAGGGCGGATATTGCGTCTGGGGAAGCGTGCAGTCAAAGATGTTGGGATCGAGGATGCAGTTCACCGCCGCTGGATAATCGCCGGTAGGCGTGTTGCTACAGCCGCCTGGCAGCGTGGCCACAGCGGTGAGCGCGTGGGCTGTCGTGGTCTGTGGCTTCACCGACTGCGCTGGCAGGGTTACGAGTTCACCGGAGTCGGTCTGGGCATTGAAGCCGGTATTGAGCACTTTGTAGAGCGCATCCGCGTAGGATAGGGCCGTCGCATTCGCTCTGGAATGACTGTAGGCAGCAACGGCGCCATACCAACCACCCAGGCTGCTAGGCAGGGTGCTGGAGAGTTGCAGTGCTTCGGCGCGGAGCACGGCAGCTCCACCGCGAATGTTGCTGCTCATATCGCTCTTGAGCTGATCTGTACTCACGTGCAGCAGACCAGCCGCCTGATCGAGGGTATCGGCGCGGTCATTTTTCATCAGGTGCATACAGCCGAAGCCGTTATCGATACTGGCGCTGCCCCCGTGCATACTTAAACGACCCTCAAAATAACAGATGCCCTTGAGCAGATCAACGGGGACGCCGGTTTCGCTAGACGCCTGGGCAAAGGCCGCGTTCGCCGACAGGCTCGCGGCATGGGCCGATGCGGTATTTCCGCCGCTGATGCCGATGAGCAGCAGTGAAAATACTAGGGCAATAAGCGCGGGTGCCATGAGGCGCTTGAAAAGAGGATGTGCTGACATCGTTGGTTTCCATCTCCTGATACATCAGGATGCTCAGAATATAAGGGAACTGGGAGCGCGCGGAGCCTGTGGTATCTCACCGGTTCGCGTGCCGCCAGTTCTCTCCATTCACGAACACTAAAAAAGTGGACGCCAGATGGATGACTCAGGTAAGCGAGCTTGCCTGGGGCATCCATCACTAAACACGACAAGAGTTACCCTTGTGGGGCCGCGTGAATTACAGTGACATAGCTGGCCGGAACAAAGGCCTGGCGATGAGCAAAGTTGATCTCATACCACAGCGTCGTTGAGTTGTCCTGAACAATGGTGTAGCTGGAGTCAAACGTTGCGCCATTCGGCACACCGCCGAGGATATGACCGGGAATGGGATTGCCATAGACAAAGACCTGGGAAACACCACTCTCGTTGATGCTCACAATGCTGCCGGACCCTTCAGTGGCATTCGTACCAGGAGGCACGGCCAGCCAGACTAGTTTCCCATCCTGGAACTGACTGCTTGGATTGGCTTGCACCTGGTCATCTTCTCCATACCAGATCTCGTACAGGGTGTCGCCCGTGCCAGCCGGGTCTTTGACCTTCGCCAGGTAGTTGTAGCTGATATCCGCCTCGACGTTATCGGTTTCATCCGTAACGTCGGTGCCATTCCCGCTGTAATGCGGGATCAGCCCTGACTGGGTACTTGGACCATTGTAGAGGTAGTAGAAGTTGAAATCGGCAGGCGTCTCCACCCCGCCTTTGCTCAGGTGGTGTTTTGTGTGCAGTTCGATAGTGCCGCTGGTGTGGCCCAGGGCGGGGAACGGCACCCCTTGCTGATGGATCAGATCGAAGTAGTAGTCCCACATCCAGTATGGTCCTGGATCGACGTGATTTGGTCCAAGCGTATAGATGGACGGTGGAACGGTGCCGTGAGCCACGATATGCGCGCGGTCCAGCGGCAGATTGAACTTGGTGAGCAGATAGGCCGTGAGTTTGGCCGAACCCAGATACTGGGCGGCGTTGTACCACTGGAAACCCGTGGCGTCGAAGCCCACATGCTCGATGCCGATAGAGTGCTGGTTATACCAATAATTGCCGACATTATAGGTAAAATCAGCGTCATGCACTAATTGATAGACTGTGCCATCCGTATCCACGACGTAGTTAACACCTGAACCGGGGGCTGTCTTCGGGTCGGTATTCTGGAAGATCGTGAGAGTACCTTGCAACGTCTCCTCGGTGTCATGAATGACCACATAATCGACCGGCAACGGATAGCCCGCGTCAGTACGCTCTTCGTAGCTGCAAGGCGGGTAGACCGTCTGGGGGAGTGTGCAGTCAAAGGTGTTGGGGTCGAGGATGCAGTTTACAGCCCCCGGATAATCACCGGTAGGGGTGGTGCTACACCCACCGGGCAGCGTGGTCGTAGCGTTGACTGCATTGGCCGTCGCAGTCATTGGCTTGACCCCTTGTGGTGCCAGGGTCACAAGCTCACCAGAGTCAGCCTGGGTATTGAAGCCAGTGTTGAGCACCTTGTAGAGCGCATCCGCGTAGGACAGGGCTGTCGCGTGCAGGGTGACGTGACCATAATTGGCCACTTCTCCATACCAACCACCCAGGCTGCTAGGCAGGGTGCTGGAGAGTTGCAGTGCTTCGGCGCGGAGCACGGCAGCTCCACCGCGAATGTTGGTGCCCATATCGCTCTTGAGCTGGTCTGTACTCACATGCAGTAGACCAGCCGCCTGATCAAGCGTATCGGCATGCTGGTTCTTGACTAGGTGCATACAGCCAAAGCCATTGTCCTTACTGGCGCTGCCCCCATGCATGCTCAGACGGCCCTCGAAGTAACAGATGCCCTTCAGCAGTGCCACCGGGACGCCGGTTTCACTGGACGCCTGGGTAAAGGCCGCGTTCGCCGACAGGCTCGCCGCGTGGGCCGGTGAGGTATTTCCGCCGCTGATGCCGATGAGCAGCAGTGAAAATACCAGAAGAATAAGCGCAGGTACCGCAATGCGCTTGAAAAGAGGATGTGCTGGCATCGTCGGTTTCCACCTCCTGATAGCCAGGATGGAAAGGGGAACATGTAGCGCGCGAGTGGGCCGTATCCCTCCGGTTCGCGTGCCACCGGTTCCCTCCATCCACGAACAATAAAAAAATGTGGGCGCTCGATGAAATGAGAAAGTGTACTGATAGATTCTTACCAATAACCCTCTATAAATGTATTCATCTTGCTCGAAGTATACCATTACTTTTGGAAAATTGGTATAGAGAACTATATGATAGGATAAAAATACCGTTTGATCTTTGCGTGGTTTATCAGAGGATGGGATATTTTTGAGAAAAAGCGTGGGTTCGCCTCGGAAAAATAGAACCCCTCTTGCGTTGTCGTGCTATAATCTTTCTTGCGGCGAAAAAAGAGGTGCAAAGTAAAGGAGTAGAGATGAGCCAGATTCAGAATTATGCGCCAGTCAGTTTAACAGATGCCTTTCTTGCTGAATTGGTGCAGGAACTCGATCATGAGGATATTGTAGGCATAACGCTGGGAGGCAGTTATGCGCGTGGATCTGCGACGCTCTATAGCGATATCGACCTCGCCTGTTTCTGGCGCGCAGGTCTGAGGCCACCGCCCAAACGCTTCTTATACCGGCAGGAAAAACTGGTTAGTGTGAAGATGACCTCGGTGGCCGAGATGCACGGGATGCTGGCGAGGCCGCAAGCGGCGATGCTGTTTGCTAGCGGACGCCATCGTGTGTTGCTGGACAAAGATGGCTCGGTGCCGCATCTGTTGCAGGAGATTGTTGCCTTTCGTTGGGAATCAGTGCAAACGCTGGCGCACGAGAGTATCAGCATCTGGATGATGTTGCGGGCGGAAGAGGTTCATAAGCTGCTGGCAGATTTTCAGCGCGCCAACGAACCCGGCATCGTCTACGCCATTGCCAAGATCGAGGATCTGACTTCGCTGGTGGCCATGCGTTATGGGCTACTGATTACCAGCGACAGCACCTACTACCAGCAGGTTGAGGAAGCCGCGGGCCATGACTCGGCCTGGACACACTACCACCGCATGGCCTTAGGGTTGGAGCCTGGTCCTGAGGGGATCACGCCGTTGCGGGCGCGTGGGATCGCGGCGCTCCACTTCTACCGCGAAACTTTGGCCATTCTGCGCCCGGTGATGAGCAGCGAGCATCTGGCGGTGGCTGAACAGACGGTGGAGATCGCGAGAGCAGCGGTAGACGAGCTACCATTCAACGAAAGTGAGCGGCAATGGCTAAAGAACTGGACGTAAGCGCGCAGCTTATGGGCGGCATGCGCTTCGATATCGAGACGGGATCAGGTTATGCAATCCGTCTCGATATGGCGGCGGGCGAAGGTGGCGAGGGCGCGGGACCGCAACCGATGGAGATGTTACTGGTCGGACTGGCGGGCTGTGCGGGTATGAGCACCCTGCTGATCCTGCGCAAACGCAAGCAGGATGTGCGCGGATATGAGATCAAGATCCACGGCGCGCGGGCCGAACAGCACCCGCAGGTCTTTACCGAGATTACCGTGGAACATCTAATCACGGGCAAAGCGCTCAAACCAGAAGTGGTCGAACGCGCCCTGCTGATGACCGAGCAGAAGTACTGTGGGGCCAGCGTGATGTTGGAGAAGACGGCGCGCATTCACCACACCTATCGGCTGATCGAGGTCGAGGTATGATAGCAACCCTCTTAGCACACGGCGAAGCGTTCCACGTGGAGCGAGCCAAAGAGTTCGATCAGGGCGCTGGAGAGGCGTTCCTCAATGATATAATCGAAGAGATTGCGAGCCACAGTTGTGAGGGGATCGTAGCCTAGCGCATGCAATGAGAGCGTGACCAGTGTCTCCTGGTGAACGGAGTAGGCAGGCAGGATGAGCGAGACATCCTCGATTAGCACCACCTGAAAAAGCGTGGAGAGTACGCAGGCAATCAGCTCTTCGACGAGACATTCGGCCAGCGCGCGTTCGCCGGGCTGGATTTCACACCAGTGCTCAGGACACTGGATGAGCATAGCGATATCATGCATCAGATTATGCCTCCTCTCTGCTGCTTTTTACTATCGCCCAATTCTGATTGTTCAATAGGCAGGCAGCGTGCCAGACCCTCTATAATAGAGGTACAAGCTAACATTGTGACCAACGAGGAGAGGAGCAACATGGATGACATTGTGCAAACCCTGGGCACGCCTGCTATGATCGCGTTCCTGGAGGCGAACCTGGAGGAAGAGATGCTGAGTTTTGGGCGTGCGCTAACAGGCGGCGAGATCTATAATGATGGCGAGGTGGAGGGTTTTTTTACCGGGCGTCCCTATTTGAACGGCATTCTGCGCACCCATTTGCGCAGCTCGGAGCCGGAATATATTGGGACCAGAATCAGGACCGTTTTGCGCTACTTTCAGGAGAAGCAGGTCAGCAGGCTCGGCTGGTCGGTTGGTCAGGATACACAACCTGCCAATATGGATACGCACCTGGAGAGCTACGGGTTTATCAGGCTCAACGAAGATAATATAGGCATGGCGCTGGACGTGGAGACGTTGCAGGTTGAGGAGAGACGTGTCGAAGATCTGGAGATCCATGAAATTGAGGACCTGGCTGGCTTGCAGCTCTTGAAGCGCATGGAGATTGAGGGCTTTGGCTCGTCCGAGGAGATGGCGCAGCATTACTACGAGATGTACGCGGGCGCGGGCTTTGGTCGGGGGACGGTCTGGCGTCACTGGAGCGGCTGGTGGCAGGGAGAGCCGGTGGCCGCGGCCTCGCTGCTCCTGCACGCCGGGGTCGCGGGCATTTATGGTGTGAGCACATTGCCAGAGGCGCGCCGCCAGGGGATCGCGCGGGCGATGGTCCTGCACGCCATCGAGGAGGCGAGGCAACTGGGCTACCGCGTCGTCATTTTGTCGCCCACCGATATGAGCGAGCGTATTTACAGTCGCCTGGGCTTTCGCGAATACACCCGCATTCGGCATTATAGCTACTACTTAGAGTACTGAATCGCCTTCTGCTGGCTCCATATCGTGATCCTGTTCATGCAAGAGAGACGAGACCGAACGATACTGGATCTGCACATCTTGCCAGGTCAGTTCAAATTCGTGGCAGAGCTTGAGACGAAAGAAGTCGGTGATGGCGCGGGCGGCCAGGGCGCTTAGTGCGAGGGCCAGTGGGCGCGTGAGCGGGTAATCGCAGGGATCGCCGGGCGTGGCCTGCGGCACCTGATAATGCGGCTCCCAGATCCCGCTGCCATACAGTCCGTCGGGACTGAAACCGATGTGCAGGCAGGGGAGTTCAGCGGCGCGTGTGATAAGGCTTACAGCGGCGCGGGCCTCGTGGTTGTCGAAGGCATCCACTACGACAGTGCTGCCCATGAGCAGCTCAGGCGCGTTGGCAGCGTTCAGTTCGGTCACCAGCGGCTCAACTTTCGTTTGGACTGCGCGATAGAGCGTATTGGCGAGGGCGCGTGCTTTGGGTGCGCCAACCTCTGCCCGGCTGTAGGGCTGGCCTGAGAGGTTGCGCATCTCAACCCGGTCCTTATCGATCAGGCGCAGATGTGTGAAGCCCATGCGCGCCAGGGTTTCAGCCAGATTTGCGCCCAGCGTGCCCGCTCCACAGATGGTAATCACCTCGCCGGCAAAGGGTGCCAGGTCCGCGTGACGCTCCTCGTGAAAAAAAGGACTGTTGGGGTTGAGATTATGCTGTGCCATACAAATTACCTCTCGTTATAGTGCGCCCAGCCGGGCGAATCGTCCATGACGCTGACCAGGCTGGTCAGGTCAAACTCGCGATCTCGTCCGCTCAGGCAGATGCCGCTTGAGACAACCGTCAGGCGCGGGTCGAGCGCGGAACGATAGCGGCGCGTTGAACCGTGCTGGCTCCATTCTACCATCAACTGGCTACTTGAGCCATCGGGCGCGACCACCTCGCTAAAACTGTGCAGCGTCGCGTCAGCTTTGGCCAGGGCGTGACGCAGATGTTCTTGCAGAGCGAGTTGCCGTGTCTGGCGGGCCAGCCACGCTCGCTGCTCCTGATGACTCTGGCGCGTGATCTGTTCGGAGATGCGTCCGGCAACCGGCAGCGTCAGTTCAAGCTGATGAATGC
>CAXUEY010000121.1:7270-18262 GCA_964250225.1 uncultured Ktedonobacteraceae bacterium
CGCGAGACCCGCCAGCATATCTCCACCTTCTGCGCCTGTGCCTGCCGCCCGCACATCTTGCCGTCCCGCACCAGCACCTGTCGCCTGCGCACCTTGCCGTCCCGTACCCGCGACGTTGGTTTGCACATGGTCGCGTTCCACACCCGCATTCCCATTGCTCTCCTGGGAAGCAGCTTCACGCAGTCGTTCGGCGTGGGTGGGATCGGCTAGCAGGTCTGGCCCCTCGAACCAGAGCGCGTGCCCATCCACGCGAGCGAGCACACGTTCAAAGCGGTCCGCGCCGGCGGTGGGATCGCAGAGAAAGACCGGCAGCGGCGTCAATGGCAGGTGAAAACGCTGCTGGGCGTCGCTCTCGTTGTAGGGCAGGGCCAGCCAGGTGCCCGGATAGCGTCCACTCGTATCGGGCCAGAGCAGGATCACACGCAGAACCGGGAAGAGTTCCAGATAGGCCCCGCGTTCCCAGGGCAACGCTTCACCCAGCGGGACCGCCTCGCGCTCGTTCAGCGGGCGAAAGCGCCCCCAGCCCACAAAACGTTCCCGCGCCTTGAACTCATAGACCAGTCCACCCAGACGCGTGCGAATGCGCCCGCCCGGCAGAAGCGGAGCGATAATCTCGCGTTCCAAGAGCTGCTCACCCTCCTGGTTCAGCTGCTCGATCAGGGCGCGTGCATCGACATGCTGGGGTGTCGATTTGCGTTTGCGTTTGTTGGGCATAGGCCTCACATTTTCTCGCGGTATACTTGCTCAAAAGAGCGAGAATGCGCGCCTGAAATGAATTCAGGCATCTACAAACAGATGCCTCACAAAAAAATCCAGTGTGGCGCGCATAATCTCACGCGAGCGCTCATTATCGTCCCGCGTATCAAAACCGTGATGGCCAGTGGCGTGATTCATCAGGTCGAACGAGCAATTGCGTTCCAGGGCCACGCGCACCAGCTCATCGAGCGCGGCATTCAGATCGGGATCATCCAGACCGGCGCGCACGAAGAGGAGGGGCGGCAGGCTGGTATTCTGCCGCAGATAGGTTGCCACGGAAAAATCTGTGAACGTCTTCTCGTCGGGTTTGGGCACAGGGGAGCCTTGTTCGTCATCCTCGGACCCGGCGAAGAAGATCTTCAGGTCAACTACCCCATAATAGGAGACGGCGCAGCGGATATAGGACGGTGAGTTGCGTAAGGCTGCGCGCAGGCCGCGATAGGAGCCAGCCGAGCAGGTCCAGATGGCCAGCCGTTCAGGATCGATACCCAGTTCGTGGCTGTGGGTACGCACATAGCCGATCAGGTCATCGACATCGGCGGCGGACTCGTAGACTTTCTGCAACATCTCGGTTGAGCGATGGTTGAAGGTCACAGCGGCCAGGCCGGACGCGGCGACCAGTTCTCCCCAACCAATATAGCAGGCCCAATCTTTCGCGTTCTGTAGCATCTCAGGCGGGGCGTCGCCATGCACAAAGAGCACGGCGGGCAAGAGCGCCTGGCCGTCGTAGGTATCGGGATAATAGACATCCAGCTTGAGTTCGCTGCCATCCTCTCGCGTTTTATAGGTGATATCGCGCAAACGCGTCGCTTCGCGCATATCGGGATGGGTGTAGACAAGAGGCAGAGTGCGAAAATCGGGCTGCTCTGCCTCTTGCGTGGGCTGATTGTTCTGCTCTTCCATAAAAATGTGACTCCTGCTTTGCGTAGGTTGCTTCTTTTTACAACATCACTGGCACCTCGATCAAGTCGCGGGAGAGCAGACGGACCAGCGAGTTTGAGACGTTGTAGCGCGAGGTTTCCAGGCGCGTGGCCATTTCATCGAGCATCAGCGCGGGATCAGCCCGTTGCAACTCCAGGACGCGCCGATCCAGTTCCAGGCTGGCAAACTCCATTTTCAGGATCTGCGCGATATGTTCAATGGCCTGCGCTCCCTGTTGCGCGGAGAAAAACTGGCCGCCTGTCAGAGCGCTGATCTCGCCAAACGACTCGCTGACCTCAGGCGTCAGGCCGAGCGCGTGGATGGTGATGCGTTTCTCCTCGGCCAGACGTGTGACGCTCGCGATAGTTTCGCCACAGGGGCAGCCATCGGCGAAGCCATCGCCATTGGTGCGGACCCAGGGATTGCCCTGCATACTAACGCCGCCATTGGCTCCGATGCCGTGCGGCGGTGCATCGCCCACCAGCACCATCACGCGGTGGGAGTGCTGCCACCAGGCCAGTTCGTGACAGGCGGCGGTGATGCCATCCAGTACGGCTTCTGGCCCATCACCACCACCTTCAGCTTGCAGGCCATTGATCGTTTTCTGCGCGCGCGCCAGGTCGTCGGTGAACGCGTGCACGCGATGGACCATCGTGTCCTGCGGGGGATGGTCGCGATACTCGACCACCCCCAGCCAGAGGTTGATATCAGCGGCCCGGCTCAGTTCTTGCAGCATGTTGACCATCTGGGACTGGGCTGCCGCGATTAAGCGGCCCATACTGCCGGTGGTATCTACCACAAACGCCAGGTCAACGGCGTTGATCTCGTTGCGCATGAATATCACCCCCTGTATTTACACGCTCTGCGCAGCCACCGCTGGACGATGTGGCAGCTCGTACTTCATGATAAGGTCAGTAAGCTCTGCCTTCGATGGCGCGCTCAAGAAATTGAGAATGTTCGGCAAACTGTACATGTCTCCCGCGAAGTGGTACCGCGTCAGCTCAACACCCCGGTCCTGCAAGCTTTTGGCGAAACGCTCATTGTTACCCCCCACTTGTACCACGATCACTGAAGGCGCAGCGCTCATCTCCTTGCAATACTCCGTCCAGGCGTCAGCAAGCAGAGGAGCGGTATTTTCGCCCTCATCGGTGACGATCAGGAGCTGATCCACCAGAATCTTATCCCTCGTCATTTTCGCCAGGGCGGTACCGATGCTGGTTCCGCCGTCGGCCTTGATAAACTGGAAAGCCTTTTCCCAATCGCTGAGCGCGGGACGCTGACCCTGCGCCACCTTCGTCTTGATCTCAAAGGCCGCAGTATCGAAGGCGTAGACATAGAAGGCGGCGCTTGTCACCGCGCTAATCAGGCCGGCGAGCTGCTTGGCAACCTCGATGGCCTGGGTCATGGAGCCACTTTTATCGACAAAGAGCGCGGTGGGACGCTTGATCTCGACCTTCGCTGCTACACGCTGGTCGGTGATCTCGGTCAGGGTGCGCTCGGTCTCGGCGTCGAGTTGGGCCACCTGGATCGCCTTCTTCGTCTTCATGGTCGAGACGCGCTTGTCGGTCGTGGCCTTCGCCAGCTTCTGATCGATCAGTGCCTTCACCATGCTATCGTCCAGCGCGCCATGCCGTTTGAGCGAGGCCATGTTGTTGATGACCTCCTGCGGCGACATCGACTCGATTAGCGCGACCACCACGGCGGGTGTCATATGCTTGATCGCGCCCACGGCGGTTGTGTACGGGATCTTATGATCCAGGATGAGCCGCGCCTGTTCCGCGGACGTCTCGGCCTGGGCCAGCTTCTTGAGCGCGAAGAGGGGGCTATCCTCCGGCGGCTGCTCGTCGAAGAGAATGGCCTGGGCGCGTACCCCTGGCTTGATGCGCAGGCTGGCGTAGAGATGCTTGAGATCGTTGCGCGCGCGCATGGCCGCGCCATCGAACTGCCGCAGGTTGTTCTCACGAGTCCGCAGATACTGCACGATGGCTCCCTTGAACGAGCGCGGCGTCTTGCCGATAACCTTCTTGGTGTGGTCTAGCGCGCGAGCAACCTCGTAGGGGGCCAGTTGCTGGAGCAGCACCCAGGCCGCCTCGCGAAACTCCGGGTACTCGCTGGTCGCCAGATGACTTACGAACAGGAGCTTATGGTCACGCACTTCCCCTTTTTCAAAGTACCAGGGCGCCAGGTGCCCATAGAAAAGCGGATCGCGCTCCAGGGCACTGGTGTGCAGAGAGGCCAGCTCTTCAAGTTTGCGGTGCGGCGTGGTCAGAAAAGAGTTGAGGATCTGTACGCGCACATCGGTTTCGGTCACGGGGTTCTGTGTCATGGGACACCTCCATTGGAGTACACAACGTCTGTAGGCGGTGTACAAGTCGTTGAACAGCATAACAAGAACACGTCAGGCCAGGGCGCGCAAGTCGCAAGAGCTGTAATAACAAGCCGAACGCTCTGCCAATGAGCTACAGCGACGGGCGCTGACGGGAATCGAACCCGCTTACCATTCGGGTAGAAGTTTGTAAGCTCGTGCAGTGAGAGCGCGCCCCGGCAGGGCATGCGAGTGTGTAAGTGTAAGATCATGACCACGCGTGCAAGTCGAGAGAGCTAGTTAGTTACCTGAACTTCCGCGTTTACCATTCCGCCACAGCCCTATTCAACAGGCTGATGGGAGTCGAACCCATAATGACTTTCGTCAAAAAGTTTTGAGTATGTACGCTCATCTTCAGTGAGAACACGCCTGATCCTGACCTTTGTGCGGGCGCATATATATATCCAGACCGACACGCGCGAGTTGCAAGAGCTGTAGAACAGGCTGCTTTACCAATTCGCTACGGAGGCATGGAAAGGTGCCTCCGGTGGGATTCGAACCCACAAATGCCGGATTTTGAGTCCGAAAGTTTGTAAGCTCATTCGGTTGGAGCGCGTATCAGTCGAGATATCGATCTGAGAGGGCAAACCAGGACGTACAAGTCGAGAGAGCTGTGCTGTACGATCCAAACGTATGTAAGCTCTCTCCGTGAGAGCACGTCCCGGTTACGCTCTAATTTGTTGTTTCGCCGAAGGAAGAGGATGAACCAGGACGTACAAGTCGAAAGAGCTATGTTCACACTTACGAGGTATGTAAGCTCTTCCTGTGGGAGCACGTCCCGGTTGCGCTCTATTTGATTGGTTTAGCCGTAGATGGCTTCAGGCCGCACGATGATGGCCTGGCTGGTGCGCACAATGGTGTGTTTGTTCAGCGCGCTGACCGGGAGGTCAAGGTGGCGCGCGACGGCGTTCATAACCTGGGCATCGGTGGCATTGGCCTGCAAGCTCAGCGTGGCCAGGCTGAATTCCTCGCTACGCCCTGAGATGCGCACGTGGACGGCGCTCTGAGTAAGCTGCATCGCGTTCTTCCTCCCTCTAAAAAGTAGTTGACTATTCCGTATTTGTTTGCTATTCGTCAAGGTCTTGTGTCTGTATAGAGAATACCCGATAAATTTCATGGTGTCAAGGGGTTTTGGGGCTTCTTTTGGAAGAACGCGGAAAATTCCTTTGTCTGGCTCAGGTATTAAAAACGAGCTGCTCGGCGGAATGCGCGATGGCCAGGGGATCGATGCTGGCCAGGTTGCTGAGAAAAATGATCGTCACCCCATCGTCGATGTAGCGGCCAATATAGGTGCGGAAGCCATCGATCTCGCCGTCGTGCCAGATCAGTCGATGGCCGGGCACGGGCGATTTTCCAATAAACCAGCCATAGCCATAGCCTGAACCGGCGAACAGACTTGTCGGGCTGAAGGCGGTGTAGGCCTGATCGAGACTTTGTTGCGTGAGGATCTTGTGCGCGTCGAGTCCCTGGTCCCAGAGATAGAGATCTCCCGTCGTTGTGGTGAGCACCCCGGAGCCAAAGAGAAATGACCACGGTGAGTTCATGTCGATATCATCCCAGCCCAGTGTTTCTGCAGATGACTGCCAGCTCGCGTAGCCGGTGGCGTGATCGGGCAGGGCATAATACGCTGAGGAGCTAAAACTGGTGGCCTGCATATGCAGGGGATCGAAAATGTTCTGCTGCAAAAACTGGGCATAGGGCTGGCCTGAGGCTTGCTGGACAACATAACCCAGGATCTGATAACACACACTACAATAGGCAAATTCGCTGCCCGGCGTAAAGGCCAGGCCGTAGTTGTTAAAAGTATAAATCCAGGTAGAGGGAGAAGCAGCGCTATCAAGCGGTATATTGTCATCTTCGGGAATACCAGAAGTATGGGTTAAAACCTCGTGAATGGTCACTGGCTGCCAGGGTGCGGGACAGGGGTTGATGTAGACACAGAGCGAATCCTGCACATGCAGCTTGCCCCGTTCCTGCAAGATTAAAATAGCTGTTGCGGTAAATTCTTTAGTTACAGATCCCAGAAAAAAGTGCGTATTGGCATCATTGGGAGCGTTCTGACTCCAGTCGGCCATGCTATAGCCCTTGTTCAGGATTGTCTGCCCGTTGCGGACAATCAGTACCGAGCCGCTGAAGTTCTGTTGCGCGACCAGGTTGCTGAATAGGCCGTCGAGCTGGGAGGTGAACTGCTGACTCACCGCTGTGGGAGTAGGGGTAGGCGTGGCCGTAGCTGTGGGTTGCAGGGTAGGCGTGGGTTGCAACGTGGCTGTTGGCCGGGTTGTATGGGGCGTGATGTGTGTGATTGGTTTGGGCTGATTGGCCGAGTGCCAGGCTGAAAGCACAAAGATCAGCAGAGAGATCAACATTGCTGCAATAAGTACGGCGGCGCTTATCTTATAAAAGCGTCGGTTATTGCGCCACACAACCACTCGTTGCGTCGGCGCATCAAGAAAGGGGGGCCGGGCGTCCAATTACTAACCTCCATGTGCCTTGTCAAAGGATCATCTTTAATTAAGAGACGTATTCCACTTTGTAATTGTTTCGTAGAGTTGCGTAGAATACCTCAACAGATTGTAAAATCTTTCTCATGAGATTGCTCCGACGCTTTTTTGGGGGCGACGCGACCAGATGCACAGAGGGCTGTCTGCGACAAATATGACAGACTGTTACCTTCCAACGTATCTTCTTATGGAAGACAGATAGCAACTTATCTGCCTGGCATATTCGTGAGTAGCTCTTATGGGCATAAGGGCTATAGCGATACATTTTCAAGGAGGAACCACGATGTTTTTGAAACGATCCTTTTTCACTGCCCTGCTGCCGTTGCTGTTCATCGGCATGCTGCTCGCCGCGTGCGGGGGCACGGCTACTGGAAACAGCGGAGGTGGCTCAACCCCAACCGCGACAACCGCTCCTACCACTGCTCCTACTACAGCACCAGCCGCTGTGGTTATGACGGCAACGGCGACCGTAGCGGGCCAGTCCAAGACCATTCTCACCGATGCGAAGGGCATGACTCTCTATTACTTCACGCCGGACACCAAGACCACCACTGCCTGCACCGGTGGGTGCGCGACGAACTGGCCGCCGCTGACCTTTAGCGGCTCTGGCACACCCACCGCCAGTTCAACTTTGCCTGGCACTTTGAGCGTGGTTAATAGCGCGGATGGCAACCAGGTACAGTACCAGGGCC
The DNA here is from genome assembly GCA_964250225.1 of uncultured Ktedonobacteraceae bacterium. Taxonomy (GTDB): domain Bacteria; phylum Chloroflexota; class Ktedonobacteria; order Ktedonobacterales; family Ktedonobacteraceae; genus Paraktedonobacter. The sequence goes on from CAXUEY010000121.1 coordinate 14,506, forward strand.
ATTTCCTCTATACCTATATCAAAGATACAAAAGCTGGTGATACCACTGGCGAGGGCGTTGGCGGGAAGTGGCATGTGGCCACCACCGATCTGGCTGCTATGAGTAGCGGAAACGGCTACTAAACGTGGCCCTTTGCGCGCCCACACCGCATCTAGCGGACACTCAAAGTAAAAGCGAGAGTCACCCCAACCTACGGGGTGACTCTCATTTTATGTTCCCGCCGTTTTAGAGAAAGGCACGCGGGTCGGTGATATGCCCAGTGATGGCTGAGGCGGCGACAGTGGCGGGACTGCCCAGATAGATCTCGGCGCTGGGATCGCCCATACGCCCGGTGAAATTGCGGTTCATGGTCGTCAGGGCGCGTTCTCCAGGCGCGAGCACGCCGAAGTGACGCCCAATACACGGTCCACAGCCAGGCGTGCCCACTGAGGCTCCGGCTTCGATGAACGTTTCGATGTAGCCCAGGCGCAGCGCCTCCAGCTGGATCTCACGCGAGGCGGGGATGATGACCATGCGCGTCTCTGGATGGACCTTTTGCCCCTTCAGGATGCGGGCGGCGATAGCAAGGTCGTCCAGGCGTCCATTGGTGCAGGTGCCCAGGAAAAGCTGGTCCAGCTTGACCGACTCGACCTCGCTGGCTGGCACGACGTTGTTAACATCCGGCGGACAGGCGACTAGAGGCGGCAGGTTGCTGGCATTGATTTCGACGACCTGCTCGTAGTGGGGATCGCGCGCGCTCAACATGGGGTACGCCTGATCGGTGCGCCCACGCAGCCATTCGCGCGTCTTCTCGTCGGCTGCGACCAGCCCGGCCTTGCCACCCATCTCGATAGCCATGTTGCAGAAGGTGAAGCGTTCGCTCATTGAGAAGCTCTCGACCAGTTCCCCGGTGAACTCGATGGCCTTGTAGTTGGCCCCGTCCACACCCACGCGCCGCACCATTTCCAGCGTCACATCTTTGGCGAAGACCCCCGGCTGCAATTGCCCGACCAGGCGGATATTGATCGTCTCCGGCACGCGAAACCAGGCCCGCCCAGTTGCGTAGGCCACGCCGATATCTGTGGATCCCATGCCCGTGCCAAACGCGCCAAACGCGCCATAGCTGCAACTGTGGCTATCTGCGCCGACGATAATCGCGCCGGGCGTGACAAAGCCCATCTCTGGCATGACCTGGTGGCAGATGCCCTGTTGCAGGATCTCCAGTCCCTGTTCGCGGGCAAAGTTGCGCGTCTGGCGGTGCAGACTGGCCGCCTGGATCGTGGCCGCGGGAATAATATGGTCGAAGATCAGGTGTGAACGCGCCCGATCAAAGACGCGCCCACCATTTTGTTGCGCCAGCTTGTGAAAGGCCTCAATAGCCAGCGGTGTGGTGGTATCGTGACTCATCACGTGATCGACCTCGACCACCACCGTCTCGCCCTCGTGAACGGGCCGCCCCAGCTTGTGACTAAAAATCTCTTCGGTTAACGTTCCCATTGGTATGTTCTCTCTTTCTTCTTGATTGCCTGGCATTATCAGCTCATACGCTGGCGCGTACTTGCGCATACCACTCCCTGATAAACATATCAACCTCTTCCATGCTGAGCGCGCCCGTTTCGGCTCGTGTTTTGAGCGCGCAGGTCAGATGGCTGATCTCCTCGTCGTTCAAGGGCATGCCCAGTTCGACGGCGCGCTGGGCGATGGCGTGGCGTCCGGTGTAGCGCGAGCCGATGTCGAGCCGCCGGTCCAGGCCAAAGTCGCCGGGATTGAGGGCTTCGTAGGCGCGTGGGTTGCGCAGGACGGCCCTGGTGTGGACGCCCGCCCGGTGGGTGAAGGCGCCCGCTGCGGTGATGGGCATGTTGAAGGGAATATGCACATTCAGGCTGTCCGCGACATAATGGTCGAGCGCGGCCAGTTGTCCCAGATCGTAGCCCGTCAGTAGCGCGGGATGGTGCATGTAGAGTTGCGCGATCAGCCCGCTCAGCGGTGCGATGCCGTTGCGCTCACCAATACCCAGCACGGTGACATCCAGGCAGTCCGCGCCACCCTCTAACGCGGCGACGGTGTTGGCCAGCGCGCAACCAGTGTCGTTGTGGCCGTGAAATTCGAGGCCCACACCGGGATAGCGTTCGTGGCAGAGCCGCACCAGGCGTTCGACCTGGCGTGGTGTGGCGATGCCCACGGTATCCGGCAGGCCGATGCGCTCTACACCAGCCTCGACGACTGCATCGAAGACGGTCAGCAGGTCCACGAGGTCGCTGCGAAAGGCGTCCTCAGCCGAGAAGCGCGCGTAGCGGCCCGCGGCCCGAATGCGCCGGATCAGGGGCAGCGCGTCGACCAGAATTTGCTCAATGCCGCGTCCGTGGCTGTGTGCGCGCAGTTGCGCCGAGGTGCCGTAGAAGAGGTTCAACCCGGCCACCGGCGTCTCTAGCGCGGCAAGCACATCGGCCTCGACACAACGTACGTGCGCGATGATGCGGGCACGCAGGTTGAGCGCACAGAGTTGCTCAACCGCACCACGCGTCTCCGGTGAGGCGATGGGTGAGGGTACTTCGATCATGCCTACCCCAATGGCGTCCAGTTGGCGCGCGATGGTCAGACGTTGCTCAGGCCGAAAATAGGCCCCGCTGAATTGCTCTCCCTCGCGCAGGGTGCTATCCAGAATGGTCAGTTGGTTCATGCCGCCGTTCCTCCAGGCCGCGTCAGTGAGCGCAGCACACGTTCCAACACGTTAATGGCGTGCAGGTACTCGTCGATAACAATATGCTCCTGTGGCGTGTGGTCCAGCCGCGCGTCCCCTGGTCCGTAGGCCACGATATTCTCGCCCCAGATCGGTCCCACAACGTTCATATCAGAGGTGCCGGTTTTCAGCTTACACGTGGGCTGTGCCCCTTCCTCGCGCAATACAGTTATGAAGGCGCGGGCCAACTCGGTGGTGCGCGTGCTCTGAAAGGCCCGTTCCTCGCCGCGAAAACGCACCTGGACGCCCGTTTCCTGCGCCCAATCTGCGAGCTGAAGGCGCAATTCTGCTGTGTTGAAGTCAGGCGGCAGACGATAGGCGATGGTAAACTCGGTCCGCTCGCTCAGCCCGTCCTGCTGGCTGTTGATGGCGCGTAGGGATGGCATGAGCGCGGCGAAAGTTGAAGTCCCGGCGTGCTGCTGGTTCCAGACCTCGCTATGCGCCCGCACGCGCTCCCAGAAGGCCGCGGCCAGCTCGCTACAGGCGCGTTCGGGGCCAGCGGTGTGGCTGAGTGACCTGCCCACCGTGCCCTCGACCAGCAGGCGTCCCTTGTAGCCCAGGGTAATTGCACGACTGCCGCTTGGTTCGCCGATCACGCAGGCGGCGGGCTGGTAGCGTCCGATCACCGCCCGTGCTCCTCGCGAGGTCGCGGCCTCCTCTTCAACCGCGCCGATGACCAGGACTGGCCGCGTCAGGTCGCCGCTTTGCCTCAGACGTGCTGTGGCGCAGAGGAAGGCTGCCAGCGGCCCCTTAGCATCCACCGCGCCTCGTCCATAGAGCCTGCCATCTTCTATGCGCAACGGCACCACGCCGCGCACTGTATCCATATGTCCCAGCAAAATCACCGGTTGCGCGCCGCTCTCCTGACCCGCGCTGGCGATAAAGTTCCCGACCTCATCGAGTCGCGCTTCCAGACCCAGCGCCCGCGCTTGCTCCACCAGATAGCGGGCCAGCGCACTTTCTTCACCCGAATAACTGGCAATACTCAACATATCGCGTAAAAGTGCTACTTCTGGTTGCATTTCGCCTTGTGCGCTG
>CAXUEY010000122.1:0-8405 GCA_964250225.1 uncultured Ktedonobacteraceae bacterium
TTATTCGAGGCGCGCAAAGGAATGCAATTTGTCAGTGTGCATTTCGCGGATCTCATAGCGAAACAGGCATTCACTGATGAGCTCCTTCGGCTTTCAGCTCAGCTACGCACCCAAATTCAGCGCTCCTGGCAAAAACGTGAGGACACCCAAGAAGTGGATGTGGGCGAAAAGGTCAGGAAATTATTTACGCCGAGTGAGGATTTTACGAAAGGGTCCGGCAATTCACGTCGAGATGCCCAGCAACAGCTGGTGTATAGTAATTTGACGCGGACATTTCGTCCGACCAAACAACGCCTCCATCTCCGCCTCCAGAAAACTGAGGCTGAGCCACGTTTGAGAGGACATAAGGTCACGATCCAGATTGGGCGCTTGAAAGATTTTGAGGAGCAGATTAGCAAGGGTCTTATCGCCGATCTTCAAAGCAGAGGTGGATGCGACGAGAGTGAGATTCTCGCCGTCAAAACCGAACTGCAACGACGTAAAGATAAACCGAACTCGGATCTGCAACGCTTGAGCGAGGCGCTGGTAGATAACTCGCTTGCTCGCATTCAACGCGCCGTGCAAAGTGAATATCTGCGTTGGCTTGCGAAAATCATAAAGAAAGGGCATGCACCTACCCAGAAACGGGAACTGCATGTGCTTGAAAGGTTAATTACGCGTCTAGAAAAGTTGGAAACATTTGTCTCTGATCCACAACGGCGTGACAGTGATTTTCAGGTTGGATACCAGGGCGAGCGGTATCACCTGCGCGAGCTTTTCACCAGAGCAGAACTGCTGGATACGCTGCCTGTGATCACGCTCATCGGGGGGATGTTAGGGCAGGTGGTTGAGGTTGAAAAAACGCAGAAAAGTTTTACCTTTGGCATCAAATTGAAACTCAATGGGTCGGTTCAAGCGCATGGAGGAGATGGCCTCTCAGCATTTGAGTATCATCTGGCGTTCCTCAACCCTGCCAGCAAACAGTATCAAGCTCGTGAGAAGGCCACACAAAACAATCAGAAAGCTCGGCACTTTTTCTTTGAGAAGCAGCTCAAAATTGCCCTGCTCTTTGTGTTTCTTTTTACCCATCTTGATGATGTCCACTACGATCCCACGCCTGATGCGGAAACGTTTTTAACCTGTTTCCGTTTGAATGACGAGAATGATGACCCTAAAAAAGCATTGCTGAAGCAATTATACGAAGAGATGCGCGAAGTAAAAGGGCAGTATCTTGATCCGTTGCGCGATTTATTGGTGGCTTTCTTGCAGAATCTGAAAAGTGAACATGAGCCGCATCAGGCCACATTGACGTTGAGCCTTGATCGAAAAATTCTGCTGGATATCGATAGTATCGTGACCCACCATGCATTCTTCCAACGTGATTGGGAGGAGAATGGTGGCAAGGCGGTTCTGAAATATGTTTCTATCCAGGATGATACCGTCGGGAACGGTGCGCTCTGTAAACTCCCTGTGACCCTGGATTTCCAAACGATGTATTATGACTTCGACACGAGTCCAGCGGAGACCATCCAGATGTCATATGCTCTGGACAAGGTTCTGATGCTGCCTCTGATTATCCAGCCTTTCCCCTCCGACAACCAGCCAGCAGATCCTCGCCTCCAGCATTTTGTGTTTCCCCAAAAATGCCTGATCTTCAGCTATCGCGACCGCGACAAATCGCTGGGGACGAACACCCCGCGTGCTTTCGTGTATCGTCTCACCTATCTTTTACTGACCTACCTCTTCCTTAAGTTGTTGCTCGATGATGCGATCCCCGTTGCCGGGCGGCGGCGCGTGTTTTTGCCACTGGTGTGTTTGCATACGAAGCCTGAGAATGAGGAGCACACTGACACAGACATGGAGACGTTTCTGCATGATTTTAGTAAAGTCCTGGCCCATATGCTTGGCGAAGATTATCACGCCAGCTCACAAGGGATTCAGTTGGAAACGCTGGTACCTGGGAAAAATGACTTTGAGAAGAAAAAACGTGAATCCCAGATGGTCAATGCGCTTTCCTCACTCTATAATGCGCTCCCTCATCGGTTTCTTGTCCCCAAGCCAGTTCATCTGGAGAAACTGGCCATCATCGTTGTCTCAAGCAGAAAAGCCGATGTCAGTAGCAAGAGTGCTTTGGCAGGGATCACCGTGTATGGTGAAACGCTTGGGATGCACCAACAACGTGAACAGCTCATCCAGGCACAAACCTTGACTACCTTCTCTGATAATGTGCGCGACAGTAATCTGCTGATGCCGCCAGAAGTCCTGATAGAGCAGGCACACCTCTGTTATCAGCAGGGCTACAGGCACCTGCTGTATGTGGCCCAAACACCCTACAGTCACACGCTCCGGTTACCGTCTTCTGAAGTAAAACCCAACCTCTATTTCATGAATGAAACGGCGATCAGAGCCATGCGTCAGGTCGGCGAAGGCATGAAAGTCTATCCCATTTTTTACGATAAATACTGGGTCATCAAAAAAGCACAGCCAAATGATCCTTATTCGCTGTATATCGAGGATTTGCGCGAATTAGGCGGGGTCGCTTCAGATAAAAACAAACAGACAATTGTGTTCCTAAACGTGTTCAATGGTTTGATGGTGCCGGGGAAAAGGGGAGCCATTGAGCAGCGCCTCTATAACGGGGTCATTTCCTATGGCACCCTGGTCAACATGTACGAAGATACCACGTACTACCAATATATCTGGCAGGATCTGCTTGGAGAACGCGCGCCTGGCTCCCTCTCTAGCGATCTGTTAGCCTACCTCGAACTCTTGCACTTTTTGCGCAATGAGAAAGGCTATCCAGATCGCTTCAAACTGGACCCCTACAGCACCATTATTGGTGACAAATCCGTTGGCAAACGCGCAACCCTGCCCCACATGCTTGGGAAAACGCGCTTTAATAGCCTGGCCTTTCTCACTCTGGTGCGCTCTGTTCTTCACGCGCAACAATCAGAAGGGAAGTAACACACATGGTCGATTCTTCATCCACACCTCCTATCAGTATTGCTGAACTCATGGGGCGCATCTATGAACCAGGCTTCAATATCGGCATTCTCAGTGAGATTGAGCACCGCACGGATCTCACAACGCACTTTCAGGCACTCTATACTGACGATCTCGCCAAACTGCATCTCCATCCTCTGGTCGAGGCAGCCTGGCAGCGCACTGGCACCATTAGCGAGATGGATCGTGAGACCCTCCAGCGCTGGGTCCAGTTTCTCTTGTTCAAAGGATACCTGGCGGGACGCAGTTTTCTGGCGGAATTTCTCCAGATGATCCATCTGTCGCAAAAAGCTGGCCGCCAGGAAGACTGGAAAGGGGACATCTTCTATCTCCAATGCAATTTTACTGGCAAAAATAGCCTGGGCCTTTTGCCCTCACCCGATATGGTACAGACGACGACCCAACTTCTGGCCCAGTTGACTGCGGCCTGTCAAAGAGAAGTCACAATGAGTCTGGAGGAAATCGAACAGTATCAAGGCCGTGGCGAATTCCTGAACGCCGATATGCTCTTGCTGCTCAAGGATTGGGATGGATGGCGTTTGCTCTGTGTCGACCTGTCCATTTTTGGACTCCAGTCGCTGCGCGATACCCATGATCTGAACCGTGTTGAGTCACTGCGCCGCCTGTTGAAAAGCGATATACGCTATTTGCGTACAAGAAGCGTGTTCACCAATTTAAGTATTGATACCAACGATGAAGCAACAGCTCAGGAAGTGCTCTCAGGCCAGTTGAAGCAATACTTCACCGCGTTTAAACGCCAGGATAAAGAAACGGCAAAATTTATTCAAGCGGCCAGCTACACCTTCAGCTTTTATCATTTTTTGGTGTCGAAGGGTGTTCTCAGAGCTGATGATCCTATTGTTTTCCATGTGGTGGGATATACAGATCGCGCGCTCAACGCTATGGCGCTAAAACGCTCACAACTAGCATTATTAGAAACCTGTGCCAACATCTACCGCCAGCATCACTCAGACGAGGCCATCGCCGAAGCTCGTCAGGCGGTCATTGGCACGATACAGCGAGCGGCGAACCGAAGCTTTACCTGCGACCAACCGCTGGCGACCACATTGTTGGGCGTAGGAGAACAGGGAGATGGACTCCACACCCTGACGTTCCAGGAAACCTTGCGCGGGTTTGTGAACACCGTGGATCCACTTGATCCCAGCAAACTCTCTCCAGAATTGCGGCAGCGATTGTCAGCAAGTGCGCTGGGAAGCGCCTCTATTCGTGACTTGCATCGAGATCTCGTCTATCAAGAACTGAGCACATCTGAACTCTACCTTTTCCTGACAGGGCATCCGGGGATTGGGAAAACGAGCGCTCTGGTCGCGTTCTTCAAAGCGTGTGCAGAGCGGGGTGAAGGATTCCTCTTTTTATATGTCAGTCCGCGAAAACAGGTGAATTTGGATATCCTCAAAAAATGTGAAGAGGATCCGGCCTGTGTGAACTTCTTTGGGATCACCACCAATTCGCTGGCCATCCGCAAAAATGGCGGACGCCCCACCGTTCACTACTCTTCTGCACTTGCTCAGGAACGATTTTCAGCCAATGGCGTGACCTTTCTGCCTGCCAGCCATGAGGAAAACACGCACTTTCAAGAATCGTTGCGCAAATTAGAGGAGATCCAGGAAAATCTGTTGATCGATAAAGGAGAGCAGGTGAGTGGCGTGCTTAAAAGCCTCTGCCAGGCGCTGGCTGCGACAGTGAGCGAACCATTTCCTCCGGCTCACTCCCCCACTTCGGGGGAGCGCCTGCCTCTTTCCATTGTGGCAACCGTTGCCATCCAATCCCTCAAACGGACCACCGATCAACAAAGCACCTTAAAGCACCTGGAGCAAATCTTTACCCAGGCAACCGCCAACGGCAAAATCATTCCTGAACAAATGGATCAGATCAGCCAGCGTCTCCGTCACTTTGTGATCATGATTGATGAGGTCACTGGAGATGAGGGAGGAGCCGAGTTTATCGAGGGAATTCACCAGTTCGTCCAGAGATATCGCCTCGCCGAGCATGGCATTCACACGAAGATCATCGTTGCCGACGCCTCGATTGTGGATACCGACGTCATTCGTTCGCACCTGTCCACCACAGGATATGAACCGCACAAGATTTACTTCCGTCGAGTTGACCCAGCGCTTCCAGCCTCCCCACTGACACGTGAGAAGCTCTCCTTTAAACATTGCCCAGGAGTGGTGATCAACGCCAATGCCTACCCTGCCAGCACGCTACAGATCACCTATAATGTGTTCACGGATATATTCCCGTACAATGAAGAACAGTATGCTGAGCAGTATCAGGTCCTGCTGCGTAAACAACAGCTGGCCTTACGTGATGATATCCAACGCTGGATGGCCAGTGACCCTGAGGCCCAGATCCTCGTCTATATCCAGGATAAGCAGCGCCTCTCAGAGCTGATCGGCCTGATAAAAGAGCAGCAGCGCTTTGAAATGGGCGATACACAGGGATACCTGGAAATTCACGCAAACATCTCCGAAAAAGATAAGCAAGAAATCAAAGAGCACCAGGATGAGGTGCAGGTCGTCTTTATGACTGCCTCAGCCAGCCGTGGTCTTTCTTTTAAACGCGCGAAACATATCCTGGTAGATATTCCCCATTTTGCCATCGAACAGAATTTGATGGAAATCCTTCAGGTGATCTACCGTGGTCGAGGGGGAGAGATGGATCGGGATGAAAAAACGCTGACCTTTTATCTGGCTGATCGGCTGACCTATGGAGAACAGATGGACCGCGATCTCACCCTGAAAGAGCAGTTGCTCCATTTGCTCAATGTCCTGCTCATTCTCAAAACGTCGATCCTGACCAGGATTACAGGAAGTGGGCCATTGGGTATCGGGCAGCGTTTTCGTATGGTCCCCATCGGGGGCAAATCGATCTTTTCAGCAGGTGAAACCTTCTCCAAGCGCCTGAGTGATTTGATCAAAGAGCTTCAGGATGTTGCAAAACGCTCCTGGGCGGAGAAGAAACGACTCAATACGATTGCCAGTGCGCTCCAGGAGATGCTCGCACACAGTCATATCCAACTCATCCGCACATCTCGAACCTGGCCCTGGTATCCACACGCGCCCCATTCGTATCTGGAAGTCTTGCCCACCCTCGCGGCGAATTTCTCTGTAGAAGCTGAACGCGGCTTTGATCGCTTGCTCAAACTTCCTCCTCTGGAGCCTGCCTACCTGGCTGGCAGCTTGCTCATCGTTCCAACGCAGCACAAATCCTTACGGGAAGTCTATCGAACCATGATCGAAGACATCCTGAACCAACCGCGTCCGGCAGATTACCCTGACCTGCTCACAGATATGTACCGGCTCAGCCAGGATCATCGGTACCCAGAGAGTCTACGTGCGTCGCTCCATGATGCCATGCTCTTAATGAAAGAGATGCAAAAGCTTTCAAGGAATCGGGCAGCATATTACGAGCAAGAAAGCGGTCATGATGATCAATACTATGCCTTACCGTTGACGGCCTTTTCCTCTTACAAGCAACTGCAAGCATACTTCGATGCTGATGGTGCTTTTGAGGAGCAAGCAACGGATCCATTCCGCCACCTTTTGCGAGAATACGTGCGAGCACTCTACCCAGCAGACGGCTTTCTCCCGATTGGGCGCGTCTATCAGCGCTTTCCATTTTTGCTGTTTCGCAGTTTTAATCTGGGAGAAGCGCGCCAGAGGCTCTTTACAGATAAATACCTCTTTACTTCCCAGGAGTTCAACATTATTACTATGCTTCTTTCGGGAAAAGGGGGAGATGTTCCGTGAAGAAAGAGTGAGGGCAGGTTCATAAACGAAATCTGCCTTTCACTTTTTATATGCGCGATCATTGTCTTATCACTACAGTCATTCGTTCCAGCCTTTAGAGTGAGAGTTGAGGAATTGGCCATGCTTTTGTATATGACTGGACATGATTACGTCCTATTGACGTTGCTTTATAAAAAATGATATCATTGTGTTCTCTGAAGATAGGAGGGCAGGGGCTTTACCTATTGTCGTCTGGCCGACACCTTCTGTGTACAAGGCCGACAAAGGAACGGGAGTTCTCCCGTTCTTCACTTCCAGGGGATACCTGGGGATGGAGCACGCTATGGGGACACAACCTCATTTATACGAAGACGAAATGCTACGCTTCTTTGCACGGTTAGATGAGCGCTCCTGGATTGAACTGATCCAGCCTGCCTCTCTCGCATCCGAAGATCTCATCGTCACGACTACTGACGGGCAGATGTGGAAGATTAATAATCCTCTGAGTTATGCGCGTTTGCTCTATCTCTATGAACGTGACGCGAGATAGCCCGTCTGCTTTCAGACATTCAAAAGAATGTGCCATTCCCTCCGGTCTTTTGTAAGCTCAGGAAGAATGGCACATTCTGGAGGCTTGCCGGAAAAGGTGGCGCGCTTTCGCGCCTTTTGGGTCATTTCTCTCTCTACAGAGCTTTCACTACTGATGAGCAAAAAGAGAGGGCAAAGTATCGCACGCATTCCATTTTTGCTTTCCCAAGTATATATCGTTGCAAATATATCCTCTAGACGTTATTATCCGCTCCTGCACCCTACAAAACCCTCCATTTTTCTCTCCACACAATTTTGGAGAGTTTTGTAGTGGTATGTGGTCAAGAAATCAGGCATACTTGGTTTCAGATATCCAGAGCGTTTGCACCAAGAAGAAAGCGAGTGAGACCTGTCTGCCATAAGCTTGTATCGTTAACTATGTACAACAGGACAACCTGACATATGCCCATCATTCTCTCTATTTGCGCTTACGCACCGATATCTCCCGGAGAAACCCACATACATGGGGCATTGATGGAGGAAAACGCATTCAATGAGGTAGAGAAACAGGCACGTTTTCGCTTTGGCAAGAAACGTGTCCAGCACACAAACGCATCAGTACTATTGTCACTCAGATCACTGACAAGGAGAACTCCTATGGCAGCCAAACGCAGTATTCCAACCAGCCTGTTCGCAAGTCCCGATTTTTTCGAACTTTCGACCGATACGATGCGCCTCATTTTCATTGGGATTATTCTCGATGCCGATGATGAAGGGCGCGGAAGCGCCCATCCTCGATTATTAGCACGCAAACTCGATACACACCCAGACAATATTGAGCATGCCCTGGAGGAGCTGGCCACCCATGGCATGCTGCAGTGCTATGAGGTTGCTGGTCGACCCTATTATTGGCTGTGCCATTGGCACAGATACCAGACCCTAAGTAAGCCAACCTCGTCTCTCTACCCCGCGCCTCCTGACGCTCTGCCAGCAGAGCAACCGCCAGCGCCCAGGGAAACCCAGGAAAACCCTGGGGCAGCCAGGGAAACCCCGTCTGAAGGGGAAGGGAAGAGAAGGGAACACGAAGAGAAAGGAACAGAAGCTGAAGAAGATGATCTGCCAATGAGCATTACCCGCTTCCCT
>CAXUEY010000122.1:8505-18227 GCA_964250225.1 uncultured Ktedonobacteraceae bacterium
GAAAGGAACAGAAGCTGAAGAAGATGATCTGCCAATGAGCATTACCCGCTTCCCTATCGCCAAGCAGAGCAGCAGCGCCAGCGTCTCTACCCTGTCCTCCGAAACGCTTGAAAAGGTCACGGAGCAGGTCGCATCTCTGCTCAACCTTCCCATGAGCCAGGAATTGCGGGAAGTAGTACGCGAGTTTTTGCCAGTGACCACGCTCTCCCTGGCGGGTGAAGCGATTGAGGCCCAGGCCTGGATTACCAATGCCCGACGGAATCACACCCAGCAAGCGATGGCCCCAGCATTTTTCCGCCGCTGGCTGCGCCGTACCCAACAGGGATCGCAGCCCCTAACAGCCTCTCAACAGGTCGCAAGAGAGAAGAACCGGCTGCACGTACACAGCTCAGCCGCAGACCACGATCCCTATGCTGCCTATGTCAACAAGCTCATTGAGCAGTATAACGGGCCAGAAGCTCTACAGAGGGTTATTTGATGGAACGTCTGCGCCTTTCTTTGCCTGAAAATGCCAGCTTTACGGCGTTTCTTCAGCACCATGGCAGCCCAAACCCGGTGGAAAAAACCTGGGCCTGTCCGACCTGCGGCACGATTGACCCGCGTGAAATCAAACCGGGGATCTACCTGCGGCGCCCCTGCTCGTGCGAAGTGCGCGCGCGTGAACGGCGTGAGGTAGAAACGCTACGAACACAACTTCAGGCCACACAGGCCGCCCAGACTTTTGCCTGGGTCGGCTCGGAATGGGCCGATATGAACCTGGAGCAGCAGACCTTTGTGAGCTTTGAGCGCGGGCGCCAGCCCAAAGCCTTCGATCAGGCACAGACGTTTGCCCAAGCTGCGCAGGGAACGCTGGCGCTCACCGGTTCGTATGGCACCGGCAAGACCCATCTGCTGGCGGCTATCGCCAATGCCCACCGTCAAGCTGGCAGATCCAGCCTGTATGTGTCCGCCGTGACGCTATTCGAGATTATCCAGGAGCGTATTCACAATGATCGAGATTACCAGTCACTGCTCAAGCGAGCGGTGCAGACGCCTCTCTTGCTCATCGATGACATCGATAAGCCCAAAGCGAGCGAGTTCCGCGAATCGCTCTATTACCACATCATCAATAAACGTGTGCTGGCCGGGCTGCCAATCGCTCTCTCGTGCAATTGCCAGGTACCTCAGTTAGATCACTGGATTGGCGGCGCAGCGCGCTCTCGTTTAATGCAGGGGTTAGTCCCGGTCGTCATGAACGGGCCAGATTATCGTATGCTATCAAATAACAAGCATATGACGGTATAACATTATAAAAGGGCGGAAAATGAAGAAAAACACTCAACAGGCTTTGTCTTTGAGAGGGCAAAAAAAGAGAGACGGAGTGGGTCAGAAGAAAACTGCGGCGCAGACCGCTTGCTTTGCCGACTCGCTCTTCCCCGATCATATCCAGTTGCTGCTCGATTTTTCCACTCGTACCGCTGTTTTATTGCGTTCAGATGAGGGAGGGGCGGTTTCACTGCTGCATTCACAACAGCTCACCCCGTCGGGGTTCAACGTCTTCCTTGCCTTACTGCAGGCGTATCCCCGCCCGTGTTTGTTCACTACCTTGTTTGCCTGCCTTGCTCTTCCGCAGCCAAAGGTCACGCCAGAAGTATTGCCTTTCAATGGACGCGACCCTGATTGGGTTATTGCCGTGCGCCCCTTGCGCCGGGTTGTCTCCACCCTCACGCCAATGGTCTCCGCCTTTGGTTTACAGGTGATCTCTCTGCGGAACAAGGGCTATCTCCTCGCATTGGATATCCATGCGTGGCCGTCGTCTCTGGCAAACGGTGGCCCTCTCCAATCCGAGGGTGAAAAGCCTCCCAGCGCAGCGCCGGGGCCGAGTCCGCCAGGGTAAAAACGGCGTGTCGCTGCGACGGAGAAAGATGAGCTCTATATCGCGATCTCTTTGATCCCCTCTCACCCTCTGCCACGTTTGACTAGACAGCTCTGTCCGAGGAAGAGGCGTCCTCATGAAAAGTGTGGACGGGATCATTTCTGTGTCGTGTTTTCTCTGAAAAGGGGGAGATTACTCAAGGAGGGCCACACACAAAAAGGGGTGTCGAGCGGCTCCTCAGGCGGATCGCGCTCCAATCTCCCAATCCGGGACCGTCCCGTATGGCTCGCGCTCCATTCACCGTTTTACATAAATATAGCATCGAAAGCTATTTTTTACCGAAATAACGCCTATATTGTCACAATAACGGAAAATGTTCAGAATTGGAGGATTGGACATGCCCACTCCCATCCAGAAAAAGAGCAGAAACCTGAATCTGCGGATCGCCAAATCTCACCAACTTGCCGGACAGATGGTTGGGATGCAGCTTTCCATTGCCAATGTGCTCGCACTGGTGGTGAGCGCTGCATCTATTGTTGCCGGTGCGACCATGCTGGCGGTTCAACAATTTCCCTCCGGCTGGCCGCTCTGGTTGGCCGCTGCGGGCATTGGTACGGGTCTTGCGATCCTTATTGAGGGTCTGACGCTCGGCGGGCTCATTCGCATACGTGTGGCAGGGCGGGAAATCCGCAAAATAGACGCGCATCTCGGCGAGGAGCGGGATACGCGCCTGAAAGGGCTGGCTTTCCCAGATCCTGCCCACCCTGACTATCAGGTGCGCAAAAAGCGCTACCATGATGTCCGCAAGGTAATTACACGCGATTACCAGCACACACGCCGACAACAAACGCGCCAGGCTCGTCGGGACCGACGGAACTCGCTCCTTCAGGCTACCGGCGGATGTATCGCATCCATGTGCGGAGGGGGCTTGTTTTACCATGCCATTTTGGGCGCGCTGGGCCAGGTGGTGAGCGTGTTGCTTTCGGTGGTTTTTACGCTGGCCGTGACTGGTACCTTTATTTCCAGCGAGGTCTTTAAAGACCTTCAGGAGCAAGCGATTCGTGAAGCTTTTGCAAATGGCAATCTCGCAGAAGGGGCGATGCGCCAGGAAACACGTATGCAGTCTCTGTGGGCCGTGTATGACCAGACACAGCAGTTTTTTCAATCACCAGATGCGCTTCGCGTTATTACTGAGGGGGGAAAGCTTCTGGTCACAAGCATCCTTGCAGACCTGCACCAGGATTTACGCCGGTCACTCGCGCCAGAGGAACAGGCCACCCCTGACATTGGCCCGGCTATTCCCCCAGCTGCACCCATAGCATCGCGTCTCGCTACACCAACGCTCAATGTGGGACACGTTGAGGCGGGCTACGCGACAGGGGGAGCTATGCAAGAGCTGGGGGTAGGTTCTAATCGAGCACCGGTTCCATGTGCCATAGCCATAGCCGACGACAAGCAGCCAGGAGATCTCTCCGCAGAAGCCATACAGACGATGTCCCAGCGGGTTACCCTTCTGCTCGCCGATAGTTCGCAGAGGAAAGGGGCGGGCTACAAAGAACTGGACGCGATTGGGCGGGATCTGCTCTCTCTGCTTGAGCGAGTCGATCCTGGAGAGCGAGAGGATCTCCTTCGGCTTGCCCAGCGTTCACCTTCTGAGGTGGCGTTGACATTGCAAAAGCGCTATCCAGACTATGCACGCTTTTTTACTGAAGAACGCAGTATGTCCATTGTTCACATCATAGCTCGCCCGGACACCGAAGGAGCCACGAGCCATACACACACCGACGCCCAGGCTCCCAGCGGCCAGCACACGGATCAGCACCAGGCGGCGGGCTACGACCCTCAACAACATGCTCCTCAGGAAGCAGGCTACCATCTTGTAACACGGCAGCATGAGAGCCCGCTCTCTGAGGAAGGGTCCATCCAAAAACCTGATCGCGATCTGAAGAGTCCTGAGGCGGCAACACTGGAGGAAGAGCAGCAGGATCAGCAGCGTCAGCAGCCACGCAAAGATCCCCGCGACCATCGTGAACGGATCAAAGCGGTGATGCGCCAGACCCAGAAATCAACTGCCTTTCCATCGTATCGCCAGATTGCGCGCTCCGCCGGCGTTGGGTATTCCACAGTCAAAAAATATGCCCGGACAATCCGCGAGGAGATCCGGGACGAAGACAGATAGCCTTCTCGTGCAGCCACTTCAGAGGTACTTTTTAGAGGAATATTCAGCGAGTTTCAACGACTCTTTATGGAAAAACAAGTATGAGATGCGCAAGCTATACGGGACGGTCCCGGATTGGGAGATTGGAGCGTGATCCGCCTGAGAAGCCAGCGGAACCCCCTTTTTTTTATGTGGCCCTCCTCAAGCAAGGGGGATATATTAGAGCTAGATTGTTGAGAAAATATGTTGTTCCTGTTATAAATGTGCCTTGAATTTCTCCTGCTTTAATGGTATATATTGCTATGTAGGCATGACCGACACCACACCCAAAACGAGGTGCAACGTTCGGCAAAGAGGTGACCCTAGACCTCTGCCTCTGTCCGCTGCTGGATCATCGCCGACGCGACCATCCGCCGGGAGGGAAAAGGGGACCCAGGCTTCCCACCTGCTTCTCAACGCTGAGCTGTGCTCGCGGAGAAGACATCGGGTATCGCGACCAATCGACCATTGTTTCCCATAGACACATCGCTTGAGGGCGAGAGAAAGGAGAAGATGCATCTGCTGAAGCTGAATTGAAGCTAAAGAGGGATGAGTTTTTTCCTTTGTCCCGCTTTTTTGCGAGCACACGGACGAAAAGGAGATCCCCACCATGACTTCATCCGCTCAGCCCAAAGCAGTCCTTTCCTTCGAAGAACGTATGAAACTCGTCGTGAAGCCACAGCCACGCAAGCCGATGCGAGGTTTTTTCCGGGAGAGCAACCCAGAGAAACCCGGAGCACAGGTGCAAGCCGAGGTCGAGGTTCCACCTACCCCTGCGGTACAGGTGCAAACCGAAGCTGAAGTTCCACCAGTTCTAGAAGCACAGGTGCAAGCTGAGGCCGAGATTCCACCTACCCCTGAGGCGCAACCAGTTCAGGTCTCCTTGAAAGAGTCCTACGAACGGGTTCAGCAAGAACTGTATCAGGTCTACAAACGGGAGAAGTCGCAAGTGCCGCGAACCCCTGCAGATCAGATGGTTTTTGTGGAGAGCTATCGGGAGATCGTGGAGCAGCTGAAGACGATCTACGCGCGAGGAACCGGGAAACAACCCCCTCTTGCAGATGCGAGATGGCGGAAATGCTTCGCTGAAATCATGGCAATGTTCCAGACATTCTATGGTTGCGCGCAGCAATCGCCCGAGGCCCTGGCTCAGATCAAACGGCTTTTCATGCGTTTTTATACCCAGGCACGCAAGCAGCAACTGCAAGCAGCAACCCCTCAGGAATCTCCGGTCCCGATACAGGCACACAATCCGCCTCCCATCGATCCGCAGCAGATACCAGAGGTAGCGCAACCGGTTCAACCAGCAGTGGCGAAACCGGCCCAACCGACCTCGCAGAGAGAGGCAGCGTCACCCGACCTGTCACACTATCAGCGACCCACTCGGGAGGAGCAGCAACCATTGCCGCAAGCAGCGCCAGCGTGTCCATCGTCAATTGCACCGCCTCCGGCCCAGCCAGCAGTGGTGAAGCCAGCGCAACCAGCTGCACGGAGCAACGCAGCGTCACCCGACCTGTCAAACTCCCGGCGTTGGACTCCGCAGGAGCAGCAGCAATTGCAACAGGGGAAGCAGGCATTCCCAGCGAATCCACCGATGTCGATTGCGCACCCGCGTCTATCGCCGCCGCCGGTCAATTCGCAGCCTATGCCGCAAACTCCACCACCCATCGCGCCATCGCAGAACTTCCCTCAGATGAGTGTGGTTCCGGCGAGCAATCCTCCAGCGACGCCCGTTCGGAGAGATGATTTCCGGTCAGCGCCACCGCAGTATCAGCGTGATCGCCAGTCCTGGGACCCCAGGGCTTCTCGGCGAGAGTACCTGTTACGCGAGCGTCTGCTCCTGGAGCGTGAACTCCAACGCAATTTGGGTAATGCCAACGCGTTGAATGAACGATGGCAGTTGTGGGGGGCACACAAAACACAACTAGAACGGGACAAAGCCTTTGTTCCTGTGCAAGAAGTGTTTTCGTATGTCGCTCGGCGCCTGATCAGAGTCCCTTTACCATCGGCCGCGAGACAAGTTTCCTTTCGGGAGCAGCGCTTACACCAGGAAGCCATCTGGTTACAGCAGCAAGCTATAGCGATTAACACTCGCCATAACACGCTCTTACAGGAAATCCAACTCATGAACACGGAACTAGAAATGCTCAACTTCTAGTGTCCACACAAACCGTTATAAGCAATTATAACGGTCTTGTGCTATTTCCCTCTACCATTTCTGCATCCCCAATCTTCACCAGTATAAGGAGGTATTACATGTCCAATTTTACACCCCAAAGCACCCTTTCTCACACCATTTTCACTGTTTTTGGCCCCACGCGTCACAACGATGTGGTGGCGTTCCGCTGGAGCGAGCAGTACGCGCCCAACGCAGTGCGCATCGTTGCCCGCTCGCGCAAAGAACGTGATCGCGCCCTTCAGGTCATTCGCACGAGCCCAGACAGTTTTGTGGTGTACGCTGGCCAGCGCTATCAGGGGACGGGCGAGCATCCAGTCCCGTATACTCCAGCTTTACCTGCCTGCCCGGAGGAACTGGCTCTCACCTTCCATGTGGAGTACATCGACGCGCACTGGTCGGGTGGGCCGCAGATTGGCGTCTACCTCACCACTTCCACGTTGCAGGAGTGGGAGCTGGCCTG
The DNA here is from genome assembly GCA_964250225.1 of uncultured Ktedonobacteraceae bacterium. GTDB lineage: Bacteria > Chloroflexota > Ktedonobacteria > Ktedonobacterales > Ktedonobacteraceae > Paraktedonobacter. The sequence continues at coordinate 15,197 of CAXUEY010000122.1, forward strand.
CCAGGCGGTAGGACATCTAGCCAGAGAGGGGCGCCTGGCGCTCTATAGCACCATCGCGGGCAACCACGCTGGGGTGACCTGGTGCCTTTCCGCCTCCGATCTGCTTCCCGATGCCTCTCCTCAGAAAGGCTTGTTTGCCCCCTTCGGGACAGCGAAGTGGGAGTGGCCGCCGCGCCAGTTCGACGAGGCCGATGGGGATAGGGACAAGGAGGAGCCGGAGCGCAATGTGGTGTGGCACAATGATCGTTTCGCATTACCCACGCTTGCCACCGACTCCCTCCCCCAGGCGTCGACCAGTCTCACAAAACTCTGGCGATGGGTATCCTCCTTGCTGGGTAGGGGACGCGAGGCAAAACGCCAGCAACAGGCACAAGAGGATGCTGTGCAGGCTGCTCGACTTGAGTGCTCTCGCCTTCTGCGCATGGAAGCGGAAGAGCAGCGCGCCCGCAAACAAGCGGAGCACGATGCCGCCATTGATCGGCTCTGTAACCGTATCAGTATGATGGGCATTACCTTGCGCATGCACATGGGTGACGATCTCGATGATGAAGACCTGGCCGATCTTCAACAATACCAGGCAGAGGGAGCGGAGCATGCGTTTGCCGTGAAAAAGTTCGGCGCAGCCTGCGGCTACCAGTTCGACGATACGATCTGACCTGATCCCTCGTAACCCTGAGCCTGAGCAGCTCTGCCAGGCACTTCACCCTGCATGCTGCTCTCGCAGTCCAATTGAAGAAAGATCCGTATGAGCCAAAAGCGGAGAACTGCTTACCGGATCAGGGTAAGCAGTTCTGAAGCCTCACATACTTGAACAAGTCCTTGAGGTGGCTTTTATCATACCCGATCTTTTGTCCGCTGACAACCTCTAACACAACCTGTTTGCCCCTTTCCTGTTGAGTGGGAGCCGCGCACCTGGCGTGGCTCCCGTTTTGTTTGCATTTCATGACGAAAGGACATAAACCCATGAAGAAACTCTCCTGCCTTTCTTCCCATCCAACCACCTTCCCGTTGCCTGCTCACATTGGCGAGGTGATCGATCTGGCCTGGGCGCCTGATGGGAACAACATCGCCGCCGTCACTCGTTGGGGATACCTGTGTGTGTGGAGCACCATTGATGGCGCGCTGTTCTTGCACAAACGCTTGACGCGCACGGGGTTACTGACGGTTTCCTGGGCGCGCCAGGGAAGCGCGCTGGCAGTCGGCGGTATGGATGGCAGACTGTACCGGGTGGAACACCTTAAGACAAAGGAAATGTCCGTTCTCAGCTATCCCTTTCAGGACCCGGTGACAAAAATCGCCTGGTCTCCCAGCCCTGTCGGGCGCTGCCTGGTCGTTGCCGGATCGACTCTGACTGTTCTCAACGAAGGAGGCCGCGCGCCCCTGCGCGTTCGGTATTCTGCCCCCATTTGGGATGCAGCCTGGGCATGCGATGGGCGGACATTTGCCGTTCTTTGTCGGGATGGATTGGTTGAGATATGGGATGCCTCTCTGCAACGCGCGCGCTGCTCGCTGACTGACATCGCGGAACCGCGCTGCTTGTCCTGGCACCCGGATGGTCGCCAACTCGCGGTTGGCACAATGACAGGCCAGGTCCAGGTGTGCGATCTCCACGGCCAGAAACTCCAGCGCACACCCAGGCTCTCTCCTTTTCCTCTGGCCGCTGTGCGCTGGGGGAAAGCCTATTTAGCTGCCGTCAGTGATCAGGGAATCGCCTTGTGGGATGGCGTTGCACAGCACCCCCTCGACATGGTCGCAGGGGAGCGCGTAATAGGCGCCTCAGTGCCACTCGTTCTTGATCCCCACGGAGAACAGATGGCCTTGTCCATCGGCCACGCGGTCTCTATTACATCACTTGCATAGAAGGAGGCCACACCATCGATGATTGAACGTTTGAATCCAGCTCACACATTGATTGCTCGCGGCGAGGCGAACGGGGATCTCTCCGTTCGCCCTGTGCTCAGCGAGAGCACGAGCTGGCGTATTCAGCACGCGCACAGCGGTGCTATTCTGGCGCTCGATTGGGCGCCGAGTGGGAGGCATCTGGCCAGTGGTGGGCAGGATGGTATCGTGCGGGTCTGGGACACTCACACAGGGATCTCGAAGAACGCCTGCGCGTATCCCTCGGCCATTCGCCTGCTTCAATGGTCCCCGGATGGTACCTCGATTGCACTGGCATCGAGCAGCCAGTCCCTGCATGTTTGGCATGTTTTCGCGGTTGCTTCGGCATCCTGACCACTCCTCCCAGCGAGTGAGACAGAAAGGTTGGCGGGTCTATGAATAGCATCCTGGGCGGCATGTTACCAGAGAGTGTATCTCGACCTGGTATCACCCTTTGTGAAGCAGCACAAGCCTATGCTCGCGCTGGTCTGCCAGTGTTACCGCTGCGTGGCAAGGTTCCGTTGGTTTCCCACGGCCTCGACGACGCAAGCGTGGATCTCGCGGTGCTTGAACACTGGTGGTGTCGCTGGCCTATGGCCAATATCGGCATTCCCACGGGGCCGGCGAGTGGATGGGTGGTGCTTGATGTCGATCCACGCCACGGGGGGCTGGAGTCTTTTCGACACCTCCAACAGGCGCTCCACCACCGCGCGGCAGATCTCCATCACTCTCCCGTGTTCTTGCTGGCCACTCGTCTCCAGCGTACTGGGGGCGCCGGTCTGCACCTGATGTACCGTTGGCGTGAGGGATTGGATCTGGGAAATGCCACCAGCTTCGCAGGCTACGTTGGTCTGGATGTACGAGGCAAGCGAGGGTATATTATCGTTACTCCCTCCTGCCACACAAGTGGAGGCGTATATGCCTGGCTCAATCGGGGGCCACTGCAGCCATTCCCAGACCTGCTGCTCGATTTGCTGCGCGCACGCACACGCGCATTGGCGGCGCCTCGTTTTCCCCAGCCGTCACAATCGGTCCAGCGGCTTTGCTCCTCTCGTCAGCGCGATCCTGAGGACATTCTCAAGCGGGTGGTAGCGCAGGCGTCTATTGGGAATCGCCATCAGAAAGCGCTGACGCTTGCCATTCGGCTTGTGAA
>CAXUEY010000123.1:0-18072 GCA_964250225.1 uncultured Ktedonobacteraceae bacterium
TTTAAAAAACTGAAACACCCCCCGTTACCATTTTCCCCGCACGCCCCCCCACGCGCGGCCGGGCGCCAACGCGGCGCGCCCACAGCCATGCTCAACGCCGCGATCATAATAGATCTCCGAGTCAGGGCCGCAGGGTCCGCTGGCTCCGGGAGGCCCCCACCAGTTATCGTCCAGGCGCGTGATGCTCGCCGCATTCTTGCCCGCCAGTTCTTCCCAGAGCGCCGGGGCCTCATCGTCGGAGGGGTGGACCGTGGGATAGAGCCGGTCAGCGGGCAACCCCAGCACCTGCGTTAGCAACTCCCAGGCCCAACTAATGGCCTCGCGTTTAAAGTAATCGCCAACTGAGAAGTTGCCCATCATCTCAAAAAAGGTCAGATGGCGCTCATCGCCCACCGCGTCGATGTCGGTGGTGCGGAAACACTTCTGCACGGAGGTCAGGCGCGCAGCCGGTGGGGTTTCGCGGCCCAGGAAAAAGGGGATCATCTGCTGCATGCCCGCCGTGGTTAGCAGGACCGTTGGATCGTTGCGCGGCACCAGCGACGAACTGGGCAGCGGGGTATGGCCTTTGCTTTCAAAAAAAGTGAGGAAGCGCTCGCGAATTTCAGCGCCGCTCAATGGTGTTCTCGCGGACATGCTGTCCTGCCTTTCCAGGTCTGGTGAAAATCTTTGCCTATCTTTTGCCTGAAAGATATAGTATTACGTTATTCTACGCTATAGATTGCGAAAAAGTCGGCGTTAGCCAGTGCCATTTCTGCTATAAAGGGTGTTGGAATTGCGCCTGTGGTGTACTACGACATGGTATGATAATAACCGGGCGCGACCACATAAACCCCTGGACGATTTTAACGATGTCTTTGTAAAGGGATTATACCAAAGGATCTGAGCATGCGCAACGAGACGACATCTGAAGGAACTGAGCGGCTGATTCTACCCCGTAGAACGCTGCTGGTGCTCTGCGGACTAGCTGGCTGCGGAAAAAGCACGTTCGCGGCACAACGTTTTCCCGCGACCAACATTGTCTCGTCAGATGCGTGCCGGGGTATGATCTGCGACGACGAGAATAACCAGACGGTCAATCGCGACACCTTCGACCTCTTTCACTTTATCTTGCAGAAACGGATGCTGTTGGGGCGTTTCTGCGTGGCGGATAGTGTGGCGCTCAAGCCACAGGCGCGCGCCAATCTGCGTCAGCTCTCCCGGCGTTTTGGCTATTACGGTTGCCTGCTGATCTTTGATACCGCGCCCGCAATCTGCTTGCAGCGCGATCAGCAGCGCGCTCGTCAAGTAGGGGAAAGCGTGATCCTCTATCACGCCGGTCTGCTGGCCCAGACGTTACAGGAGGTAGCGGGCGAGGGATGGGAGCAAATACGGATTCTGCACGAGGGCGAGTCAGAGCTGGAAATCGAGCGGGAGGCCTGATTCGACTGATATCAATTTCTCAAGAGACTTTTGGGGGAGTATTCATCGTTTCTTGACGTTTTCTTGATGAATATGTGGCATAATCCTTTCAGCCAGGTGCATAGATGCCGCTTTTGGCTCATGCGCAGTGAGGGGCAGACAGCATTTTCGCCTGGATACCAGCAGTACACGGGTCATATGCGTGTGACAACTTGATACAATCTGGCGTTATACACAGTAGAGACGCTTGCTCTCACAGCCCGTTGTTGGCTTTGTGTGAGGGCCATAACCCATCCAGGCACTGACTGTGCTGTTAAAAAATGTGAATGTTCGTCCAAAAGATCTGATAGAAGTACATTTAGCGTATAAGGGAAGTTCATAGCAACTTCATGCTTTTCACAATCGTCAACGTTCATCGGGGGAGTATCGCGCGGAAACCCAGGCTCTGATCTGTCGGGCGCTTGCTGGCTACAATGGGAGTTGGAGGGATACCGAAGGATTGACGTGATAAAAGCATCAGGAAGCAGGTAATATTCTTGAACAGTCAATTTAAGCACCCCCTGGGAGGGAAACGCCAGACGACGCCTCTGAATGATGGGCAGATGGCGGGAGGCACGCGACCTGCTGTTCCAGGTAACCAGTCGCAAGGAAGTTTCGCTCCCCCTGGTCAGATGGCGCCTCAGGCTGGCGCAAATTTGTCCATGCCGCCGCGTGGAATTCACGAGACCCCTGCGCCCGCCAGTTTGACAGAGCAACCGACCATGAAACAGCCATTACTCTCTGGCCCGAACGCGTTGAATGGCCCACTACCGCAGACGCCTGGGGGCTATGTGCAGGGGCAGCATGGACGTTATGGCCCTGTTCCTGGGCAAGTGCCCCCGTTTGGCCCCAAAACTGGTCCGCAGGGACCAGGAGGCCCGCAGATGTTCGCGCCCCCACAGCAGCGGCCCGCTGGACCGATGGGTTCGTCGTTGAACAGGCCTGTCCCTAACTCATTTCAGCAGAATAACCCTGGCCCGTCTTTTGCGGGTCCAGGTGGTGCAACCATGCTGGCCACGCCGCCAGCTCCTGGTACTTTCAATCCCAATCGTCCCCCCTTTGGACCCGGCCCCTCCGTTGGCAATAGACCGGGAGGGACTGGTGGGCCTGGAAGCAGAAAGCCTGATGGGCCGCCTGGCGCTCCTCCCGGTGGCAAAGGCAAAAAGAAACGTCGCGTACCCATCTGGGCGCGCGTGGTGATTGGCATCCTGACCGTTTTGCTGCTTCTGGGTGGCACTGCCTTTGCGTATTATCAAGTCAATTACGCGGGTGTGGTCAGCAATATTGTTGGCCAGACGGTGGCGCGTACCAAACAGGACGGGGCGGACCCCAATGCAAACCTGACCAACGGCATCCTGACCGGTCCGCGTGTAAATATCCTGCTGCTGGGCAGCGATACCGACCAGAAGTTTCAGAATGGTCAATATATTGCTCAGACAGATATCGTCGTAACGATTGATCCCGCCTCAAAAACGGTGGGTATGCTCTCGATCCCACGCGATTTTTATATCAATGTCCCCGGATATGGCTTGCACAAACTCGACGAGGCTTATGGACTTGGGGGAGTGGCACTCAGTCGTCGCACGATTGAGCAGGATTTTGGCATCTCCATTAACTATTATGCCTGGGTTGGCCTGGATGGGTTTATTAAAGTCATCGATACCGTAGGCGGTGTGGACGTGGATGTGATGCATCCCATTGTCGATGATAATTATCCCAACGATACCGGCGCCAATGCCAACGACCCATACGCTCTCAAGCGTCTCTACCTGCCGCCTGGTCCTCAACACCTGGATGGTCCAACGGCGCTGAATTATGTGCGCTCCCGTCACGCCGACCTGGTGGGCGACTTTGGCCGTTCAGCGCGCCAGCAGCAGGTGCTCAGCGCGCTCAAGACCAAACTGAGCAATCCGAGCATCTTCGGGCAGTTGACGCAGATCGCCAGCGACCTCAATGGTTTCGTCAAAACGGATATGCAATTGCCCGATGTGCTGAAACTGATGAATTTCGCGCGTAGCATCAATGCCAATCAGATCAACAAACTGACGCTGGGACCGCCCTATTCACATTCAGTAAATCTGTCCGATGGAACCTCAGTAGTTATCCCGGAATGCGCCAAGGTTATTCCGGCCATCTCTCAGTTTTTGCAGCTTGGGAACCAGGCGGCCTGCAATATCGGGTATACCGGCGATCCTCCGACGCTGGCGACGAGCACGCCAACTGTTCCTAACCAGCCTCTGACCACGCCTGGTGTGAATGGTCAGCCCGCGCCCCCGGCTACGCCCGGCGCGAGCAATCAGCCTACGCCCATGAGCACGTCTGGTGTGAGCAATCAGCCCGCGCCACCAGCTATTCCCGGCGATGGAAACGACTTCCAGGGATGGGGCAATATGGCTGCTAATGCCACGTCGAGCCTGAGTAATGGCTTCAGTGATCTCTTTGGTATGCGCAGTCTGCTCGATCTGCTCTTTTTAGGCGTCTTTGAATCGCCGGCAGCTTTCCAGGTGTAGCCTGCTATGTTTAGGACTTGGTTTATGAAACGCACAACGTTCTCCTGGAGCACGCTGCTCCTGCTGGCCCTGGTCGCGCTGAGTGTGCAGGGTTGCTTTGGCTTTGGCGGGGGTGCCACCGGCAAACAGGTTGGCACGGGCACCAATGGCCAGCAGGTCACGGTCAAACAGGATACCTTTAAGGGCACATTTTACCTGACTATCGGCCATAACCTCTATGCGATCAAAGGGGATGGCAGTTCACACGAACTGGTCAATACAGGCAATGTCTATGATCCAGCCGTTTCACCCGATGGCAAATCGATAGCCTTTATCGCGAAGTCCCAACAATATTCGGACCTGGACCTGGTCTCAACGGCAGGTGGACAGGTGCAGGTGCTGCGTACCGGCAATAAGGGCGGATTTTATTATAATGGCCCATTCGTGCATAACCATTATTACTGGTATGCGCAGCCCGCGTGGTCCCCGGATGGCTCACATCTGCTCTTCCTGAGCGACCTGGAGAAAGAAGACTGGTATCAGCAGACAGGCATCGATGCTCCGATGCTCGATATGCAGGTCTTCTCCATCCCGATCAGTAGTCCCGCGATCAAACCGCAGGACGTCGCCTACGCTTCATTCGGCGACGGTGGCAATCGCGATGAGAGCTATCGGCCTGGCCGTTCCGACGAGATTATCTATACACACTACGCCTATGACGCGGCTACCCAGACGCAGCAGGTGATTCAGCTTTTTATGGAAAACCCCAATGCCATTAGCCAGCGTCCTGGCCGCTACTATCCTGGCGCGCCTGGTGGGGGCTTCGATCCAGGTATTGCGATCACCGACGGCAAAGCGCAGGATCTGCAACCGGCGTTCTCGCCCGATGGCAATGCCATCGCCTATGTGCAGCGTGACAATAACCAGATGAGCCTGAATGTAATGCCCGTTCCACCCGATACGATCACGCAGACCCCGAACGATCCAAACGCGGCGAAACTGGCTGTCCAGGCCTATCAAACGCAATCGTCCCATCTGCTGAGCTCGCTTTACATCCAGCAGCCCGTCTGGTCGCCTGATGGCAAGCAGCTCGCCTATACGACCTACAATAGCGGCGGCTTTGATCTCTGGATTGTCAACGTCAACTATAACGCGAAAACGGGCGTGTATACGGCGCAGGGCAGCCCGACCCAGGTGACGACTGGTGGTGTAGATGGCGAAGTGCGCCCGGTCTGGATCAGTTGAGCACGCGGAGTATTGCATGAGACACATGGAGCAATGCTAGACTCTAGAAGACCAGGATGATATACTTAAGCCTGAACAGAGAGTTTTTCCAGGGGGTCTTTGCATAATGTTGAATCAATTTGATGGCCGGCTGATTGGTGGGCGCTACGAGGTCCGCGAACATATCGCTACTGGTGGCATGGCCAGTGTGTTCAAGACGTGGGATCATCGCGTTGAACGTTTTGTCGCGATTAAAATTCTGCGTTCCCTGGATAAGAATGATCTGAAGGCTGTGGAGCGTTTCCGGCGCGAGGCACGCGCGGCGGCATCATTGATCCATTCCAACGCGGTGACGATCTTTGATTTTTTTGAGGAGTCGAACCAGTATTATCTGGTGATGGAGTATATTCATGGTCCGACCCTCAAACAGTTGATCGCGCAACGCCGCCATTTGCAACCGCATGAGACGCTGGAGATCACCGCGCAGGTGTGTGCTGTGCTTCAGGTAGCCCATGATCGTCGCTTTATTCATCGCGATATTAAGCCTCAGAACATTATGCTGGCCTCCAGTGGGGCCTCGATCAATAATTCAGCGGGCGCGGGCAATCTGCTGGTGAAGCTGACTGACTTTGGGATTGTACGTGTGGCGGAAGAGGCTGGCCTGACCAATAGCGGCATTGTGCTCGGCACCGCGGACTACCTCTCACCTGAACAGGCGCGTGGCGAGAAACTTACCGCTTCATCGGACCTCTATTCGCTGGGCGTGGTGATGTTTGAGATGTTGACCGGGCGTCCGCCTTTTATGGGACCGACAGCCGTGTCTATCGCTATGCAACACGCTTCAACGAATCCACCTCCCATGCAGCAGGTCAATCCCAACGTGAGCATCCCCGCTCCGGTGGAACAGCTGGTGATGAAAACCCTGGAGAAGGAGCCAGAAGATCGGTTCCTCTCCGCCCAGGAGATGCGCCAGGCCTTGCGCTATTGCGCTAGAGAACTCTACCGGTCTTCAGCGCCTATCGCAACGTTTGCATCTCCTGCTTCGCCTGTACCACCCGTCTTTCAGGCCCAGCCCCCGTTGACGCCGCCGACGTATTCACCGGGCGCGGGCGGTCAGGGGTACTATCCATCGGGGCGTCAGTCTGGGATGTCCTGATGGGTGATTTTTACGGTCAGCACTCGTTATAACTACCAGACAAACACTTTTTTTATTTGCAGGGGTGGCCCAGGTGGTCACCGGGGGAAGAGGACTTATGCACCGTACACATATCTCAACAGATCAGGCGCCAGCCGCGATTGGACCCTATAGCCAGGCGATTCGCTGCGGCCAGTTTCTCTATACCTCTGGCCAGGTCGCGTTCGATCCCGCCACCGGCGAGCTGGTTGGTTCCGATATCCAGGCTCAGACCGAGCGCGTGCTCCAGAATATCCAGGCCGTGCTGACTGCCGCGGGTGCCTCGCTGGCTCACGTAGTAAAAACCACGGTCTTCCTGGCCAACATGAGTGATTATCCAACCATGAACGCTGTCTACGCCCGCTATTTTGAAGGCCCTGGGCGCATTCCTCCCGCGCGCTCAGCCGTCGCGGTCGCAGAGCTGCCCCGCAAGGCACTGGTCGAGATAGAATGTGTTGCTGTTCTTGATGAGTAGCTGCGGGAGCGAAGATGTTGAACGTAGCAAGTATCTGGCAAACAACGTTGGAGCGCCTGGATACAGATGCAGTCGATGCTGTTACCTGGTCCTGGCTGTTTGCAGCCAGTCTGGTGCAGATTTCCCAGACAGACGGCGACGACCCTGACGCACCGCTCACCGAGGAACACCTTCCTCTGCAGCTTACTTTGCCCAGTGACCTGGCTTACGAGATTGTGAACACCCGCTGGCGCAACACTATTGAGGAGTTGCTGGCCGATATCACTGGCCAGCCCATCTCTCTCGCTCTCACCTATACAATGGATGAACCTGTTCTTATGCATGAAACACCCGATTCCCAGGATGGCAGCCCACGCGATACCAGGCCATTAAAGGATAGCACAACCTATTACGAGATCCCGGCTCCCACCCGCGATGCGCAGTTTGAGGTGCGTGAAACGTTTCCTCCCTACGGCTCGCAACGCGGAGGTCCGCCCTATCTGCCCTCAGTGGCCGAGGCTCTGACCGAAGAATGGGATAATGAGCAGCGCGCAAATATTTTGATTCATAATCGGCTGAACCAGCGTTATACCTTCGATGCCTTTATTGTTGGCAATAGCAACCGCCTGGCTCACGCGGCCTCGCTGGCGGTGGCTGAGGCTCCCGGCGAGTCATATAACCCACTGTTCCTCTATGGCGGCGTGGGTCTGGGCAAAACCCATCTCTTGCACGCCATCGGCCACCAGGGTGTGCAAACCGGTCTGGCGGTGCTCTACGTCTCGTCGGAACAGTTTACTAATGAGATCGTGAACGCGATTCGCTATCGCACAACCGAAGAGTTTCGCGCAAAATATCGTTCGGTGGATATCCTGCTGGTGGACGATATTCAGTTTATCGCCGGGAAAGAATCGACTGAAGAAGAGTTTTTCCATACCTTCAACAGCCTCTATGAGATGAGTAAGCAGATTGTGATCTGTAGTGACCGCCCGCCCAAAGCCATTCTCAGCCTGGAGGAGCGTCTACGTTCGCGTTTCGAGTGGGGCCTGATCGCGGATATTCAGCCGCCAGACCTGGAGACGCGCATGGCCATCCTGCGTGTGAAAGCCGATGCACTGCGCTATCGGGTGCCCGATGAGATCATTGCCTATATCGCGGGTCGGGTGCAGACCAATATTCGTGAGCTGGAAGGTTGCCTGAATCGCCTGATGGCCTATCAGCAATTGCATCACACCGAGCTCACAATGGAAGTGGCCCGCGCGGCCATGTCCTCGCTGGGCGACGATGTGCGCGAGTCACATCTGAACAGCCGTCAGATCGCCCAGATTGTCGCGGAATTCTATCATATCTCGCTCGAAGCTATGTGTGGGAAACAGCGCGATAAATATATCGTCACGCCGCGCCAGATCGCTATGTACCTGATTCGTCAGGAAACCTCGGTCTCGCTACTGGAGATCGGCCAGCTCTTTGGGGGCCGCGACCATAGTACCGTCCTGCACGCCTGCGAGAAAATTGATCGCGCAGTCAACATCAACCCCACGCTACGCCGCGAGATCGTCGCGATCCGCGAACAATTGCTGCGCGAACAACAATAAGGAAGACGCATGTTACCATATACGACCTATCTGATAGATCTGGATGGCGTGGTGTACCGAGGCGATGAGCTGTTGCCGGGCGCGCGCGAGTTTATACGCTGGTTGGAAACGACACACAAAAAATACCTCTTCCTGACCAATAATTCGTTTTCCACTGGCGAGCAAGTGCTGGCCAAGCTCGCCAAAATGGGCATTGTCGCTGAAAGTACACATCTACTCACGGCTGGGCAGGCCGCTGCCCAGAATATTGCGCGTCGGCTACCCAGTGGCAGCGTCTACGTGGTGGGTGAGACGCCTATGATCGAACTGGTGAAGTCACAGGGCCTGACGGTAGTTCCGGTGGATAGCGCGCAGGCCGGGGCAGTCCTGGTTGGCCTGGACCGTACCTTTGATTACCAGAAAATGACCCGCGCTTCTAATGCCATTCGCGCAGGTGCGCGCTTTGTGGCCATCAATCGCGACCCCGTGTTGCCCATCTCCGGCGGCTTTATTCCTGGTTGTGGCTCAATGGTCGCGGCCATTGAGTGCGCCAGCGGCGTGAGTCCTGAAGTTGTAGGCAAACCTGAGCCAATGCTGCTGCTGGAAGCGCTGAAATTGTTGGAGAGTAAGCCAGATGAGACCGTCATGATCGGCGACGGCCTGGCTATCGATATACTGGCCGGACAGCGCGCGGGCACACACACACTGCTGGTGCTCTCCGGCAGCAATTCGCGCGCAGATGTCGAGCGCTCTCACATCAAACCGGAGCATATCTACACCGATCTGGCCGCTGTCTTGCAGGATCAAACATAATGCAATGTGCCCATTACTTGTTTGGAGATTATCAGGCTGCTCTGAAATTGGAGATTGTCGCTAGCAAGACGTCCTCATAGATAGGATCGTTGAAGAGCAAACTGTAAAGGATAAGAACATGGATACAGGTACACTGATAATCGTTGGTGTGATTGTTTTTTGTTTGATCATTGCGATGTTCTGGGCTGTGTCAGGCGCTCGACGCAAAGGCGCACGCAACTATAGCAATGAAACGATGGGGACAGAGGTTGGCGCTGGACTGTTTGATAGCTCTGCCCGGCATAACAGTAGTTCGGGAAATAGCAACCACCACCACCATCATCAACACCAGAGTAGTCATAACTTTGGGGGGAGCCATCACCACAGTAGCCATGATTTTAGTGGTGGTGGCCATCACGGTGGCGGTTTTAGTGGTGGCGACTTCGGTGGTGGCCATCACAGCCATTAGTTTTGTTCACACTCAATAGAAAAAGCTTGCAAAAAACGAGTGGGCCACCAGCAATGGTTGGTGGTCCACTCGTTGCGCGGGAGTGGGCGCTATGCTAAGAGAATGGATAAGGACAAGTTGTGCAGGGGGGCGCGGAACCCTTGTGGCAGAGTAAATATTGCCTTCCGCGCTCCCCTGTTAGATATAACCCCTTTTTGGGAAAGAAGGTTACAATCTTAACGCCACGTTTCACCTACCAAGCTCATTGATGAACAAGAATGCAACGACACGTTGCTCTGGGTTGGGAAGCAGCTCTCCGATGAAATGCCACGTACATGCAAATCTTCAGTCCCAAAAAGCACACAATATCGCCAATTTATGATATAATTGAGCCATCTCCTAAAACTGGATATGTAGTACGATTGTTGAAACTCTGGAAGAGTGGAAGGAGCAATGTCCATGCCAACCATTGAAGAGCGCATACAAGCTCTTGAGCAAGAAAATACTGCCCGCAAGCAAGAAAATGCCGCGCGCAAACAGGCTGAGGAATTATTAACGATTACAGTACGCGCCCTCGTCTCGAAAGAGGCTTTTGAAAACTTGCAGGAAACCATCCAAGAATCTCAAGAACAAAACGGCAAGCTATTTGATGTTATCCAAACCCATAACGTTTTTACCAACGAACGCCTGGGAGACATCCAGGGCCAGATCATTGAGTTAGATGGCAAAATTGTCGGACAACAAACCGAGACACGTCAGCACTTCGCCGAGCAGAATCGCAAAATTATCGAACTGGACGGCAAAATTGTCGGACAACAAACCGAAATGCGCCAGCGCTTCGTTGAGCAGGACAGCAAAATAACGGGACTGCAAACCGAAATGGGCCAAATGCAAACTGCAATGGGTCAAATGCAAACCGCACAAACAGAGCAGACGGCGTTGCTTCAACAAATTCTCGCACGCCTGCCAGAGAAACCATAACACATCTACAAACCATCATTGGGATAGCCAAATAGGGCGACATTCCATAACGACGACTATTTATCGGCTCTAAAAAAGGACTCCTGAATAATCACCTATCCAGGAGTCCTTTTCTATGCAGTTTGACAGCTACTACTGTTTACAACCACTGCCATTCGTTTACACAAATTGACGTTCCAGCCTAGTCCCAGGCGCCGACCTTCACATAGCCCTTGAGCAGATTGCGGGCAATGATAAAGTGCTGGATCTCGTCGGTACCCTCGTAAATGCGCGTGACGCGTAGATCGCGGTACCAGCGCTCGATAGGCATTTCGCGGGTGTAGCCCATGCCTCCATGCACCTGCATGACGCGATCCACAACGCGGTTGGCCATGTTCGCGCCGTAGAGCTTGGCCATGCTCGCCTCGTGGCGGTTGTCCAGACCCTGGTCGACTTTCCAGGCTGCGTGCAGTGCCAGCCATTTGGTGGCCTGGATCTCTACCGCCGAGTCAGCCAGCATCCACTGGATGGCCTGGCGGTCAGCGATAACCTTGCCAAAGGTGACACGCTGTTTGGAATACTCGACGGCCATCTCCAGCAGGCGTTCGGCGGTGCCTACGCAGCGTGAGGCGATCAGCCAGCGCCCCTGGCCGATCCACTGCATGCCGAGGTTGAAGCCCTGCCCAACCTCGCCCAGGACATGGTCTGCGGGGACGCGTACATTCTCAAAAAAGAGTTCCGCGGGCGACCAGCCACCCATCGTCGGCACTGGCCGCGAGGTCCAGCCCATCTTGCGGTCCACCAGGAAACAGGTGACGCCGCCGTTCTGGGGCGGTTTGTTGCGGTCAGTCACGGCGAAGACCATCGCGAAGTCAGCCTCGTTGCCACCGGTGATAAAGACTTTCTGCCCGTTGATGACCCAATCACCGCCATCCTTGACCGCGCTTGTACGGATCGCAGAGGGGTCGGAACCAGCTCCCGGCTCGGTCAGCGCGAAACAGGAATGGCGCGTGCCCTCGATGGTGGGAAGCAGATATTCCTCTTTCTGCTGCGCGTTGCCGTGATAGAGAATGTTGTCAGCCGTCCCGCCAAAGCCAAAGGGCACCAGCGTTTTTCCCGTTTCCATCGCGATCAACGCGCTCATGACGGCTCCCAGGTTGGCCCCGCCATACTCTTCCGGTGTGTTGATACCCCAGAAGCCCAGTTCTTTCGCTTTCAATTGCAGGCTTTTGTACACTTCTGACGCGATACCTGTGGAATGCTTGCCTTCGTTCTGCAAGACCTCGTTCTCAAGCGGGATCAGCTCGCGCTCTACAAAACGCCGCACGGTTTGCTGGACCATTTTCTGCTCGTCGGTGAGAGAGAAATCCAAAGTGACCTCCTTTTGATCGCTGGATCATCGAAAAATAGATCGGACATCATTTATCTTGAAGATATTCTAGCATAAACTGTGCCCGCTCTGTGTTGCCAGATTGTCAGATATTGCCGTGATAACAACCTTGCGCGCTTGACCAGAGCAGATCAACTGTGTGGTTGAGCAGTGACAACCACTGTTTCAATCTGCTTCTCTTCCGGGGGTGTGTAGAGCAGCCTGTTTGTACGCTCGGCCCGGCGGATCAGCATGCCACCGATCAGGACGCAGAGTCCGTACCCAATGCCGATGGCGAAGAGTGGATAGCGAAAGCTCATGCCGTAGAGCACACTGAAGCCGCTAGCGCCCACAAAACCTCCGAACAGGCCAAAGGCTGAGTATAACCCCAGAATGCGTGCCCGTGCCTGGCTCGCGGATGCGCTGGCTACGTGAGAATCGACGGTTGGTTGTAAAAACGCGTAGATCGTGCCGTGCAACAGAAAAAGTCCGGCCACCAGCCAGAACCAGTTTGAGAAGCCGTAGATAAAGTAGAACGGTACCTGAACCAGTCCGCAGAGCAGGATGATGCTTGAACGTCTGCGTCGGTCAGCGAGGCGACCCGCAATTGGCGCGAGGATGATGCCGGGAATAGACCAGAGCATATAGGATAGACCGATCAAGACAACCGACGCGCCTAAATGATCGTGCATCCAGAGCGGCACCAGGGTGATGTCGAAGCCAATGTAGAGGAAGTCTCCAAAGGCCAGCAAGTAGCTGCCGCACAGGGGGAGCGCAAATAGCTCACGCAGCGACACCGCGCGCTCCTCATGTTGCTCCCGTTTGCTGCGCCGAACCCCCGGTTGAATCAGCACAATCACCAGCACCACAGCAGCCAGCCGGAAGAGGACCGCGCCAATAAACGAGCTGGCGTAGCCGGTGCCCGCCAACAGACCTCCCAGGGCTGGTCCAAAGAGAAAACCAGCGTTGAAAAAGGCCCCGAAAACACCGAACGCCTCGCCGCGTTTCTCTGCCGGGGTTGAGTCGGTGATCAGCGCGCGAGCAGAGGGCAGGAAGGCCGCCGCAACCATCCCTTCCGCGAAGCGCAACACCACAAATAAGACCGGATCAGCTATAAAGATATAGGCCAGGGAGAGAGCGGCCTGGGCCAGCAAGCTTAGAATCATCAGTGGCCTGCGTCCCCAGCGGTCCGCCAGCCAGCCAGCCGGGTACTGAAAGACGAAATTGGAGATCAGATAGGCCGAGGCCATTGCTCCGATAATCGCCAACGACGCCCCCTGCGATTGCGCGTACAGCACCCGCACTGGCACAACCATGCCAATGCCAATATACGCCGCACAGACTGCAATTGAGACAGCGAGTAGAGTTCGGTTGCGCAACATAAAAGAGGACTCCCAAAAAGCAAAAAAGGCTCTTTTTGTTACAACGCAAAAACTCTGCCCTTTATTCCATCATCGCAGTTTCGATTGCTCCCTCGCGAAAGTATACGTGAATTCCTACTTGTTGCAATTGGGATTTTCGTGAGGGAGCAATTGAAAGATTGAAATTTGACTTTATGGTATTAATCGTTGCATGATGTGTGTTGCAACAGGCGCTCTCGCGACGGGGCGATTGAAATTTGAGAAAGGATCAACATACACATGAGCGAGCACATACAGCTTCCACCCAACTATTTTTATCATCGCCTGCCCAATGGCATTGAGATGATTGGGCAGGCGATGCCCAGCCTCAATTCGATTGCCTTTGGCATGCAATTTGATGCAGCAGTCATTCATGAACCTGCCGAGAAAAATGGCCTGGCCCATCTGTTTGAATATATGCTCTTCCAGGGGACGAAGGAGAAGGATGCCCGCGCACTCAACGAGGCCTTTGAGTCCCTGGGCGCGCGTAAAGGGGCCAGCACCGGCCTGGAGACCGCGCAGGTCTGGGCGCAGATTGTACATAGCAAATTCGATGAGACGCTGGCGCTGATAAGCGAATTGCTGCTGACCTCGACCTTCCCTAAAGACGAGCTGGAGCAGATGCGTAATATCATTCTGCAGGAGATTCGCCGCCGCGACGATGAGCCGATGAGCCGGATCTTTGAGTTGGTGCGCACGAACTTTTATGAGGGAACCGCGCTGGCCCGCCCACTGCTGGGTACGTCCGAGAGCGTGAAGGATCTCCAACGCTACGATCTGCGCCAGTTCTGGAAGGCCCGCTATCAGCCCAATAATATGCTCTTCGCTATCGCTGGCAAGTTCGATTGGGAGCATGTGATCGCGCGCGTTGAGTCCCTGTTTGGTGGCTGGCAGGGCGATGCCACGTCGTCGCCAGAGCAGACACCCGCGCCAGCGCCGCACATTGCCCTGGAGCACCAGGAGGGCAAGCAGGAGCACCTGGCGATGATGGTGCCTTTCCCGAACTTTACCGATCCCGATTACTATTCTGCCATTGTTGTCTCTGAGATACTCGGCGGCAATATGGCCTCGCGCCTCTTCGTCGAGGTGCGCGAGAAACGCGGCCTGGTCTACACGGTCTCTGCCGGCCAGACTGCTAATAAACACATCGGCGCGTTACGCATCTACGCCGGCACCAAGCCTGAACAGGCTCACGAATGCCTGGAGGTGATCGTGAACGAGTTGCGCAAGCTCGAAAAAGAGGGCATCACTGCCGATGAACTGGAACGGGCGAAGGTCCAGCTTAAAAGCGAGACGGTGATGCGCGGCGAGGGATCGGGCGCGCGCATGGGCGCGATTGCCCGCTCCTGGTGGTTCGAGCGTAAGGTCCATCCGATCCAGGAGGTCAAGGAGGCCATCGACGCCGTGACTCAGGAGAGTATTCTGGCTATGCTCCAGCGCTACTCTCTGCTCAATCCGCTCACCCTGGCCGCGATTGGCCCGTTGAGTCAGGAAGAACTGGTTGGCACTATCCTGACATGAATTCAGTCATTGCGTTACTAGAAAACGCTGGAGATAGGCCACGCGAGCTGTTTTCAGCGTCTCTAGCAAGCGTTTTGCAAAAGGAGCAATAACCATGACGGTAATTCAGGAATTTCTCCAGGCGAATGCAGAATACGCTGCAACGTTTCAAAAAGGCGCCCTGCCTATGCCGCCAGCGCGCAAAGTTGCGGTGCTGACCTGTATGGACGCGCGGCTCGATCCGGCGCGTATGCTGGGCCTGGAGGAGGGCGATGCGCATGTAATTCGCAATGCCGGCGGACGCGCTGCCGACGCCGTGCGCTCCCTGGTGATCTCCGAACAATTGTTGGGCACCACGACAATTGTGGTGATCCACCACACCGATTGTGGCATGCTGACCTTCACAAATCAGCAGCTTCATGAGAAAGTTAAGCAGGATTTGCACGTAGATACTGGCAACACCGACTTTCTTCCATTCAGTGATTTAGAGCAATCTGTGCGCGATGATGTGGCGTTTTTACGCTCATCCCCGCTTATTCCACAAAATATCGAGGTCGCGGGCTTTATCTACGATGTGAAAAGCGGCAAGCTGCTGGCCGTGAAATAGAACGAGATTGTAGCCAGTTTTTGAGCAAAAAAGGGATACGTGAGCGCGACAGGTATCTCTTTTTTTCGCATATCTGCTATAATGTCCCTTACCCGATAGAAAGAAGCAAGCGGAGCCGAAGAAGGCAAGCTCATGTGAGGTACAGCAAGATGGCAGAACAACAAGATCCGGCGCTACGGTCGCGCGTTTTCACCCTGCTCGAAAACGAGGGGGTGCGTTTTATCAATCTGGAATTTACCGATGTGGTGGGCATGGCAAAATGCGTAACGATCCCTGTGGAGCAGCTTGCGGCCAGCCTCAAGAGTGGTCGGTGGTTCGATGGGTCCGCGCTTGAAAGTATCGCGCGCGTGGCCGAAAGTGATATGTATCTTTTTCCCGATCTCAGCACATTCTCGATTCTACCCGCGCGGGTGCGTCCTCCGGCCAGCGCTGATATGACTGAGAGTGATGGGGATGTGGGCGCGCGCGTGATCTGCAATGTCTGCACACCCGATGGCGAACGCTTCGATGGCGATCCGCGCGCGACCCTGCTGCGTGCTCTGGACGTTGCGCGCGAGATGGGCTACGATTTTTTCCTGGCACCCGAACTAGAGTTTTATCTATTGCACCTCGAAGGCAAGACGCCCATGCCACTGCCCTTTGATCGCGGCGGCTACTTCGACCTCTCAACGGACCTCGCGGCCACGGTGCGTCGTCAGATGGTGCAAGCATTACTACACATGGGGATCAAGATCGAGTCCAGCCATCACGAGATTGCCGCCGGTCAGCACGAAATCGATTTCGAGACCAGCGACGCCCTGCACGTGGCCGATGGGATCATGACCGCCAAATATGTGCTCAAGGCCATTGCCTCGCGCCACAATCTCTACGCGACCTTTATGCCCAAGCCGTTCTTTGGTCTCAATGGCTCAGGCATGCATACGCATCAGCAACTCATCAGCCACGCGACTGGCCGCAACGCCTTTGTCGATGAAAGCGGCTCCGGCGAGTACGGTCTCTCCGATGTGGGACGCTATTTTATCGCCGGACAACTCGCCCACGCCCGCGCCATGTGCGCTGTCCTCTCGCCCCTGGTCAATTCCTATAAACGACTCGTGCCCGGCTACGAGGCTCCTGTCTATATCAACTGGGGTCGGGTCAATCGCGAGGCTCTGATTCGCGTGCCGCGCCCGGACGCCAACCGCCAGACCTCGGCGCGCATCGAGCTGCGCTGCTGTGATCCCAGTTGCAACCCCTACCTGGCCTTCGCCGTCATGCTGCGCGCCGGTCTCGATGGTATCCAGCGCCGCCTGTCCCTGCCACCCGCGATGGACGAGAGCCTCTTCCTGCGTAGCGAAGGCGAACGTCAGCGTCACCTCTCCGCCCTGCTGCCCGCGACGCTCGGCGAGGCCCTGGCCGATCTACGCGAAGACTCGCTGATGCGCGAGTCCCTCGGCGATTCGATCTACGAAGGCTTTGTCGAGGCAAAGGGTATCGAGTGGGCCGAGTATCGCAAGCAGGTCCACTCGTGGGAACTTGAACGCTATTTGCCAGTCTTTTAAACGTTTCTCCGCGCTTTTTATGCCTTTGCAAACGTAATGGGCAAGTTATGCACACCGTACATCACAGAACTCTGGCGATAGCGCAGGGGGATTGAGTGATCACGTTTGATGGGTACTACCTATTCCATATGGATATCCCAAATCCCTCTGCGAATCGTGTACAATAGGACAGCAAAGATTGTCAGTGAGCCATCAAGACCTGACCTGGCTTGATGAGTGCCTTCCTTTTTTATCGGATTTGTTGCATAGTAAGATATTTGAGGTAGAACATGGATGACCGCACCCAGACTGAGACCCCTGATCCTGCTGCATCGATGGATGTGTCTAAAAAACGTTTGAAGAAGCGGGCGAAACGCGAGGCCAGAGCGATGCACGCGCTTGACCAGGCCCGGCGCGATCTGCAAAAGGCCGAGCGCAGACTTGTCCGTGCCCAGCAAGAACTGCTGCAACGCCAGGTCGATGTGGAAACCTGCCTGGTGAAACTGGGAAAAATCCGCGCCCGCGCGACGTTTACGGAGATCCCTGTGACCCCTGAACCCGAAGAAAGTATTGTGCTGCATATTATTGAAACCGAAGATGCGGAAATTCCTGACGACTTGCAGGAATTTGCGGCGCAGGTGGAAAATCTGGACCAGCTCTTAGGCTCCAATGAGCCGCTTACGTTCAACCTGAACGAGACGAACGCGCCTGCATCTGAGACCCATGCAGAAGAGCCTGTCAGCGAGCCGAGCAGTACGGGCGAACCTACCCCTGATATGCACAGTGCAGCAGAGCCTACCTCTGAGACAAACAGTGCAGCAGAGTCGGCCAGCGAGACGAGCAACGAAGGAGGTCCTGCCCAGCAGGACTTTCGGGAAGGGTCCGAGAATCTGGAAAGCACTCCAGGACTGGCTCCTGGGACGGAGAACCCCGCCAGCCAGGATATCGCCTCTCTAGAAAAGGCGTTAGAGGAAGCTGCTCTGGGAAAAACGTTAGATGAGGATGCGCCCACGGAGCCAGATCCCTCAGAAACAACGATCAGACGCACGCGCTCGTACTTCAATCGCTCCAAATCGAATAACGCGGATAAAAATCCACAATAATGCTGACACAGGAATAATCAGAGC
>CAXUEY010000124.1:0-17849 GCA_964250225.1 uncultured Ktedonobacteraceae bacterium
AGTCGCGCAATATAAAGCTCAGAAACAGATCCTTCATGGCCTTTTTCATCTGTTTGTGCTAATAATACAGCCCTTTCCTCCTCTTCCTGGCTGAGTTCCCTTTCTGTACTTCCACTCATGTACTGAATAGCCTGGATATCTCGCCAACAGATATTATTTGGTAATATCCCTGTTTTAGTTTTTACATCGCGCGAAACTCCTGGAAGTTTCTTTGCCACCATATCTCTAATTTAGTACATCGTTCTCGCAGGAACCACTTGGAGAATCTCTCTATGTGTGCTAAATATTGGATACTTCTCCCGTAATGCTTCCAATTCCCATTCTTCTATTTTTCCTGCTCCATTCGGCTTATTTCGCCAGATGAAGCATACGTCAGGGCGGCTGATTATTGCCTGAGTCCATTCACTGCTGGTGTTGACCGATGGATGGGCGGCATATCCAGGCAGCATTCGCCGAGCCTTTCGCGAAAAGGTCAAAATGACGTCCGGCCCAGGCAGAACACGCTTGCAGGTGTGGCCAGATCTGCACATTGGCACGATTATCAAGCGGACAGAGAAGAAGCGCGTGGTGGAGATCACCCGCACGATGGCGCATGGACTGCGCGGGCGAGCCGAAGCGTTGCTGGCTTGCTCTCGGTGGGGCAGCACTGTCTGCAAAGCTGCAATTATGTGAATCTCATTGTGATTGATAAACAGCCGCAATTGCAGTGGCTCACGATGGAGCAGGCCGCTGAGCACTGCGCGCGTGGACTCTCCATGTGGGAGTGGGCCAGCAACGCGGCTCAGCGTGAACCGGATGTCGTCCTGGCCTGCGCTGGTGATATCGTCACGATGGAGACACTGGCCGCCGCATGGTTGCTGCGCCGCCACATGCCTGAGTTGAAGGTGCGTGTGGTCAATGTGGTCGATCTTATGAAACTCGCTCTCCCAGAGCAACATCCCCACGGTCTCGATCAGGCGAGTTTCCTGGCGTATTTCACCGAGGATAAGCCAGTGGTCTTCGCCTTTCACGGGTACCAGCGTGCCATTCACGAACTGGTGCATGGGCGACCAAATGCTGAGCGTTTTCACGTGCGCGGCTTTAACGAGCAGGGCACAACGACGACGCCTTTCGATATGGTTGTCCTCAATGGTGTCAGCCGCTATCACCTCTGTCAGCTTGTCCTGCAACGCACACAGCAGGCGCGCGCCTCCAGCGGGCCATTGCTCCAACTATGCGAAAAGATGCTGGCGAAGCATCATGACTATGTGCGCGAGCACCTGGAAGATATGCCAGAAGTGCGCGATTGGGTCTGGAGCGACTCAAAGTGTTAAGGAGAAAAAACGACTATGAAGATTCTCGTACTCAACGCGGGCTCGAGTAGCCAGAAGATCCGCCTGTATGCGATTGGTGAAGAGGCAACCCCTGCTCTGACACCGCTGACTCCTCTCTGGGCGGCAGATGCCGACTGGGGAAGTCCATCTGAGAAGATGACTGTGACGCTGAGCGCGGGAGAGAAGAAAGCCACGACTGAAGAGCCAATCAGCGAACGCACACATTGGAGGGCCACGTGGATGACATCGGGATTGGGCTTGGAATGCTTAGCATCTGTAGCGGAGATCTCGTGTTGAAAGAGTTCCTGGGTGTGTGGATGAACCGTAAGGGAGAGAGCGTCACCCATCGCAGCTGGCTATTCTACACGCCGCAGCCTGGTGCCCATTATAGCGGATTTTGTACGCATTTCCCAGATTAAAATGGCACTGGCGAAGGTAAAAAGGATTAGGCGCACAGCGAGCGATTCCGTTCTCCAGATGTTGAATAGCCTGCTCTAGATGAGCCGGATCACTGGATTTTGTGTAGCGCAATACATAACTACTGCCTCATGAGATCTTTCCCTTTCAACATTTTCATCCGATTTTGCGAAAGTTCTCAGAAGAAGAGAATCTTGCACAAGAATTTCTTCTTCTCTTTATTATTATATATATGCATCCAAATAATGCATGTTGCCAATGATTTATGCCATCGCTTGCTGTGGTAAGTGCGGAAAATATGGTAGACGCTGCTCATCGCTCAAGCTCCGCAGACCTGAGCGATGATGGCCTCCGCCATCGGTCGATCCACAGATGCGCCACGCCAGGCCACATGCTGGTCAGGGCGTATAAGGAGCAACGAGGCCCCGTAGCGTTCCTCAAGGGTCTGGTCGCGCAACTCAATCACCGTCAACGGCACTCTATGAGCTGCTGTTGACTCGATAAAGGGAGCCACCTCAGCATTGTCGCGGAGCTGCAGGAGCGACAACCCATCTCCAAGTCGATCATAGAGGGAGGCTCCATCTGGGAGCCAGAGATGCGGCAGACGCGCTCCTGGCCGGGCCATTTGCACATAGTCCTGGCTTTCGGGCAGCGAAGGTGTCCCATCGTCTACAATCACCGACGAGATATCATACTGATATCCCAAAACAATGCCCAGGCTGTGAAATTCGCGGTCTTTGGCAACTTTGATCACCTGAGAGGCCGCGCGGCGCGCTTGCTCGCCGACAAGCCCAGGCGCAGTCATCTCTTGATTGGCAAGTTCAGGAGCAAGGACACTCATATTCGCCGTCGCCTCCCGAATGGTGCGCTCGGCGACGGCTCGTCGCTCCGCTTCGTAGCTGGCGAGTAGACGATCTCCCCCCCAACCGCCAAGTACCGCTGCTAGCTTCCAGCCGATATTCACGGCATCGCCGACGCCAGTATTAAAGCCATGTCCGCCCCATGGTGGATTGAGGTGCGCGGCGTCGCCAGCCAGGAAGACGCGCCCGTTGCGGTAGCGGTCCACCAGCAGCATACGTGCCGTCCAGGGGTCCGTTCCCAGCACCTCGGCGTCGATTTCGGCCCCAACGAGACCATCAATCAGGGCGCGCGGGTCGGCCTGGCCAGCTTCGGCAGACACGCCGTTGGCAATGAGCCACCAGCGATCTTCCAGGTCCATCCGCCCCAGCAATCCGGGCCGGGCCGGGTTGAGGACCCAGTAGTGAACCGCCGGGCCATGTGGCTGCCGCTCGGCCAGGCCCGGTGCTCGAAAAACGAGGCCGAAGTTCGGACGCTGGTCTGAGGTTCCCTCGTAGCGCGCTCCGATAGCCGCGCGAACCACGCTGCGAGATCCATCGCAGCCCAGGACATAGGACGCCTCAATTTGGCGCTGTTCCCCCTGCTCGTTGCCGATAGTTGCCTGTACACTCTCATTGCGCTGTTGGAGGGTGTGTAGGGACCAGCCCAGGCAGAGCTGACATGGCTCTAGATCGGCGATTGCTTCCCGCAGCACCTCCTCGACCAGTGGCTGAGCAATCTGTTGTCCCGCCTCCGCGTACAGATCGGTGCGCTGGGGAGAAAGCCCCAGGCAATCGGTGAAGCGCATGATCTCGTGACCAAGCAATGTCGTACAGAAGATGACGTTCTGCGACCAGTCCACGTTGAGCGGTGCCACCTCGCGGATGCGTTCGGCCAGCCCCCAACGGCGGAAATGCTCCATCGTGCGTATATTGGTCGTCTTGGCACGTGGCCTGAGCTGCGAGATAACCAGCCGTGGCTCGACGACCAGGCACTGCACGCCTCGTCGCCCCAGCTCGACGGCTGCACTGAGTCCAACCGGTCCTCCTCCGATGATGAGAACGTCAATCTCCTGGGGAATATCTTGCCTTCTGACAGAGGTCTCTCCCGCTCTCATGTTCTCACCCTGCCTTTCTCTCTTTGAGTCATGCCAAATAACAATGTAGAACGGATGTCGCTGGGCACCCATGAAAAATGACGCGTCTCAGACCGCACGTATTCACCTGCGCTGTTCCCTTTTGCTCACTTGAGTGCAAGTTTGAGAACCTTTTCGGCATTTCCATGCGCGATTTTTGCTCTGTCGGTAGGACTGATTGGTGCTTGCTCCAGAAACGTTCTGCCGTGCTCGTTTTTACCATAGGGATAATCGACTGCGTACATGATACGATCTGCTCCCATAACTTGTAGGGTGAGCAAGAACTGAGGTAGGGTAAACATCCCACTGGGCGTGACATACACCTGTTGCAAGAAGTAGTCCGCGATAGGCCGTTGCAGATGTTTGGCTGTCTGGGTTAACATTTCAGCAAAGCGATCCAGAAAAAAGGGAATCATCTCGCCCCAGTGACCGAGAATCAGTTGTAAACCGGGATAGCGATCGAAAACTCCGGCCAGGATCATGTGCAACGCGTGGGTGCCTGTCTCCAGGTGCCATCCCCAGCCAGCGGTCGCAAATCTCGCGCTGACGGCTGGATCAAGACCAGCATAGCAAGCATCCTGCACTGCTTTGGGCGGGTACGACGGATGCAGATAGAGGGGAACATCCAGGGCCTCCGCCGCTTCTAGAATGGGCTGAAACAGAGGATCGTCCAGGAAAAGGCCATTGGTCCGTCCGCCAATCATCGCACCTTTGAGGCCAAGTTTCTGCACCGCGCGCTCTAACTCAGCCGCGGCGGCCTGCGGGTCAGGTGTCGGTAATGTCGCAAATCCGGCAAAGCGGTCAGGATAGGTCTGGATAGTAGCCGCGAGCTGGTCATTGATCTCCCTGGCCAGCGGTACCGCCTCCGCTGCGGGGATGGCCGGGAGCCCTGCTGGCGTGTAGGAGAGGACCTGGACATCGATGCCCATCGTATCCATGCGCTGCAAGCGGCCAGCTCCTAGATCTTCCAGTGGAGCGTCAGAGGGAGTGTACCCCAACAGGTGAGATGCACTTTGACCAGGAAAATATTTTGCCACTGCCTTCTTAATCTCAGCAAGCTGGAAGTGCTCTTCAATCGTAATGATTTTCATGGGCGTCCCTTTCACTGGTAGTCCTCCACGCTGGCTTTCTGCTTTTCAATCACCACCATGAGCAACCCGCCAATCAAGCCCATATTCTTGAGAAACTGGATGAGTTGTTGCTCACGCGCCGGGCCAGGCTCTTCTTGCCAAAAAGGATGTCCCACCAGCGTCGTTGGGATCATGCTGCCAACGAGAAGGCCCGCAGCGATTCTGGGAGCAATGCCCAGGCAAAGCAGGAGGCCAGCCAGAACCATCAGTGCACCGTTCAGCACGACCGCCTGCTCTGGGTATGGGATACCTGCTGCTCCCACCTTCTTGGGACGCGTACCTGGGTTGCTCATTGTTCCCCATCCACCAATGATAAAGATACCAGCGAGAAGTAAGCGAATGCCTGTTCGTACCATAGTTGCGTTCCTTTGTATCCATTACAGCGTCGGAAGATCTTTGGTCTCCTGCGAAGGAGGGTGTTCATGATAGCGGCCTCGCAACAAAGGCATCAAAGGCGCTACTCCGTTTGGGAAAAGCAGCAGCCTCGAAAGCCACAATCTCATACTCAACTATGCCCATCTGTTGGAGCGGATCCACGGCCAGGATCTCACGCAGTTCCTGTTCGCTCTCTGCCCGTGCCACAATGACTCCTCCAGTTGGTGGTTCACGCCGCCCTGAGACGAGGAAGCGCCCAGATTCATAGTGTTGTTGTACCCAGACGCTATGTGCCGTCAGAAAGCGATTCACCTCTTCAAGTGGCTTTAGGAAATGAGAGAGCAAAACAAACATTCGCATAGAGCCTCCAATTGAATAGAGAAAGAACGCCATGTGGCTGCGAGGCCAGATGGACCAATAACAAGAGATACGTGCTTTGTGCTCATTGCCGGGCAAATGTTGCCCAAAGCCATGAGTCAGCTCTGCGGCATCCTCGAGTGGACCTCACATCGGTATATGTAAGTCCAATTCGCCGACGGGCTTAAATTCGCCCGTGTAGGCTCGCCGATGCAGTTCCTCGAAAGACGCCCCTGCCTCACGCGCGGCTACCATCTTTTCGGGATCGACGGGCGTGCCAATAGGATTGGAGGCAAAGAGCGGCGAGGTGCGCATCCACTCGCTGGACTCCTGCCAACTCCCAAAATTGTCTGTTTGCAGTTCAACGCTGTTGCCGTCGGGGTCCTCATAGTAGAATGAGCAGGTGATCCCATGATCCAGACTGGCATGTGGCTCAATGTCGAGAACCTTCAGACGGACGTAGGCGTCGAGTAAGTCTCCCATGCTCGCGTACTCGAAGGCGCTATGGTGAAAGCCTGTGTGCATCAACTTGTCAGCGTCCTCGCTCAATACAGGCGAGACCAGTAACGCGATGCGATGGTTGGCTTCATCATTGGTGAGCCAGGCCCCGCCTGGAAACTGGTACTGCGTTTCCATGCCCAGCACAGTGGCGTACCAGTCAATCATCTCTTGCAAGCGCAGGGTTTTCAGGTTGATATGGTGGAACGTAGGCCGAACGCTGGCCTTGCTCCCAGGTACTTGTGACATCCGTTTCTCCTTCCTTGTTGCGAAGCCGAGAGACTTCACTGCTCTGAATGACTTCATCTTTTTGGTATGTTCGCGTTCCAACTGGGACGTATCTTCTCACTTAGGCTTGCGTCCCAACGATAGGATTGCGAAGCTGACCAATGCCCTCGATCTCGACTTCCACAACATCTCCCTGCTGTAAAAAGAGCGGAGGGGTGCGTTTAAAGCCGACTCCTGAGGGAGTTCCGGTCGCAATAATATCCCCAGGCTCCAACGTCATCAGAGAACTGAGAAATGAAATGATCGTCGCCACCGAAAAGAGCATCGTAGCCGTGCTGGCATGTTGCACAATCTGCCCATTGACTCTTGTGGTCAGCACAAGCCCCTGGGGATCGGGCAGAGCGGAGGCCAGGACTATTCCTGGTCCCATCGGTGCGAAGGTATCCAGGGCTTTGCCCGCCGTCCACTGACTGGTGCGCAGTTGCACGTCACGCGCACTCACATCGTTCATAATACTATAGCCCGCAACGTATTGGAGTGCTTCTTGTTCCGCCACATCTTTACAACGTGTGCCAATAATGACCGCGAGTTCGCCTTCGTAGTCAATCTCGCTACTCACCCGCGGCAAGAGAATGGGGCTGGTTGGACCGGTCAGGCTATTACGGAACTTGGTAAAGAAGACGGGCACCTCTGTCTGCGCTAGACCGGCCTCATTGGCGTGATCAGCGTAATTAAGACCGATACAGATGATTTTATCGGGATCAGGGATCGGCGGCCCCAGTTCGACAGATGCAGCCTGGAACACTCCTGATCCAGCGGGACCAGCAGCAAGTAGCTCGCGTGCCTGGGTAAAAACCTTTTCTACAGTCGCAGATCCGGCAGCGAGCAGTTGCCTGGTCGTCGTCTCATGGACACCATCGTGCCAGAGGGCTGTGATATCAGTCACAAGGCCCTCGTATTCTACGCCAGCACGCCAGCTTGTATCTGTATGAAGGCGGTAACTCACCAGTTGCATGACAACGTTCCTCTTTTCCATGCAAAGCTCTTTTCTTTTGCTTACTCATAATCTTCCCATTGCCACCCATCCTGCCAGAGCGGTCCTTTGTTGTCATTGGACGAAAAGACAAACTGGCCCATCCGTCCACGATAGGATGCCACCTCTGTCCTCTCAAGCCTTTTTCATCCCTGAGATGAAAGGCTTAATCGATTTGATTGATAGACAATGCACTCTTCAACGAAAGAGAGTACTTTCATGTAGAACGCGCGAGCCAGGGTATGTAACTCCGCTGAATGGCCCGCCATGCGTTGCACGCCCACATCGACAAATGGCGCGGCAGAGAACATCGCGGCAACAGGGCCGAGCGCCTCAGCATCAGCGCGCCAGAGATGATCATGTTCGGGCACGATGAACTGGACGGGAACGCGCACGTGAGCCGCGACTTGCGGCAGACGCGCGCCCCATGTCTGTGCCTCCGCAAGCTCTATCGCGGCGGTGGGAACGTCGCGTTCTGGATCATACTGCGCCTGTTCCTCAGGATACGACCATGTCGGTCCGTACATGGCCATGACTTTAATCGCGATATCCATCATCACTGTTGGAGCATCACTGACTAAACCTGCAAACGCTACCTTTGTCTGCTCATTGTAGAGGCCTCCCGCGCCAGTCATATTCATGCCGAGCAGACGCTCGTGTGGGTTTTCTGCCGCCAGCAGCAAGGAGATCATGCCCCCAATCGAATGACCAATCACAAATATCCCCGCGGATTGCTGGCCATAGTCATGCCAAATCACCTCAAGCGCCCGCCGTAGGACGGGAACCTGGTTATCGAATGAGAGTTGATCAACGGACACGGAAGTAGCTGCCCCATATCCAGGGCGGTCGAGAGCGAGGATTGAATACCCTAACGAAGCGCAAAACTCAAGAAGCGATGATGAAGGGGTATCGAAATATTTACTGGTGTACGTGCCACCATGAATTGCTACAAGCAGCGCTCTTGGGTCTCCATTCGCCGCTGCAAGAAAGCGTCCTGAGAGCTTCATGGTACCAGCATCGATGCTGACCGACTTACTTGTCACGATCTTTCCCTTTCTGACTCTCTGCTCAATATCACACTGATTCACTCTTGAATAGCCCATTACAGTCTTCAAACGGTCGGGGGATTTTGTGTAGAATCTCACATCCTTTCTCTGACAGCATGTATTGAATGTATTTGCTGCAATGGTTTCCAATTTCAGGTTCCTCAGTGCGCCGATTCCCATCTAGACAAAACGTCTTGGAATGATGTACATTATGCATAATGTATAACGTCTTTGTCAAGAGGAAGAGAATGGAGTAGTCCGACTGAATGGCATACAACGGAAAGGATAGTACGATCACCGTCTTCACCAAACGCACGGTTGCGGAGCAAATTGCGACTGCTCTGCGCCAGGAAATTGTCTTGGGGCAGCTTCCAGCAGGCACCAGGCTACCTCAGGTTGAGATTGCGCAACGCTTTGGGGTCAGTACGACTCCGGTACGCGAAGCCTTTGGACTGCTGCAACGTGATGGTCTGGTCCAGATCGACACCCATCGAGGGGTAACGGTTTTCGTACCAACTATCGAGGACCTGATTGAGCACTATGAAATTCGCATGGCGCTGGAGATGCTGGCTGTCGAGAAGGCTGCCGCATGTTTTCGAGATCAGGATGCTCCTCCTCTGGTGGCCATTCTCGATGAAATGTATACGACTAGCGACGCCGTACGCTATGTTGAGTGGAATCAACAGTTCCACTTGAATTTGTATCGCCTGGGGGGGCGTTCGCGACTGGTCGCAATGATCGAGGAATTGCGCAATGCATCGCTCGCCTATAATCATCTCTATGCCGCCGCCGATATTCCCAAAGACGCCCAACGTCTGGATGCGGAACACCGCGAGATCCTTGCCGCCTGCCAGGCCAACGATCCACTGCGCGCGGCCAACGCGGTACGCCGGCATATTCAGCAGACAATTATTCATGTGAAAGAAGTGCTTGAACCGGGAGCCAAAACAGAAGAGCACCGATGAGGTTTTGCCCTCCCTTCCTGTTCGTCCCAGGAGTTCTTCTCTCCTGAACATGCTTAGAACTGCCTATCTACGTTTGAAGGAGCGACACATATGCCAACGGATGCCAATTCGGCCGCTGCCAATGAAATGAACGAAGACATTCGGCTCAGATTGGAAGCCACACTATCAGAGGGAAGCAGTTTCGCTACACAGGTGCTCGCACCTGAAGAGTATGAAATTCTCGACGCCATTCAGCAGCGCGTGCTCTGGCTATGCACGCTCATGATTCACCACGCCAACCATGTGCGCTCAAATCCAGACGATCTTAAAGTCGGGGGACATCAGGCATCCTCAGCATCGATGGTCTCTATCCTCACTGCCCTCTATTTCCGCTACCTGGAGGCAGGTGATCGGGTGAGCATTAAACCCCATGCCTCGCCTGCGTATCACGCCATCCACTATCTCCTCGGAAATTTAGACCAGCAGTATTTACAGACGCTCCGTGAGTTTCATGGCCTCCAGGCGTATCCAAGTCGCACCAAAGATCCCGATCCGGTCGATTTTAGTACTGGTTCGGTTGGTCTCGGTGCGGTGGCACCTGCCTTTGCGGCGGTGGCACACCGCTATGCACATACCCACTTTGGTCAGGTGACGTCGCGTCGTTTTATCTCGGTGATCGGTGACGCGGAACTCGACGAAGGGAGTGTGTGGGAAGCCGCTATTGATGAAGCTTTGCAGGGGTTGGGTAATGTCTTGCTGATTGTCGATTTGAATCGCCAAAGCCTGGATCGCGTGGTACCCGGTATTCGCGCCAGACAACTGAAAGGGCTTTTTCAGGCAGCGAACTGGCAGGTTCTGGAAGCAAAATATGGGCAACAATTACAACATGTCTTTGCGCGTCCAGGTGGGATAGCATTACGACAACGTCTTGACGAGATGAGCAATGAAGAATATCAAAGCCTCCTCCGTCGCGATGGAGCCGCGATCCGTACGCGCCTGACCCATCCACTGGGTCTTGAGCAGGCAGAGAATCAAGAGATCGCGCTGGTCTTACGCGAGACACCAGATGAGCACCTCCCTGCGCTCCTGGGCAACCTGGGTGGGCATGACCTCAAGAGTTTACTTCAGGCATTCGCACTTGCCGACTGCTACCGGGAGGGTCCCACGGTGGTCTTTGCCTATACGATTAAAGGTTGGGGCTTGCCCTTTGCTGGTGAAGCACTCAATCACTCGATGCTTCTGAATGCTGAGCAGATAACCCGTCTCCAGCAAGAACTGAGGATTCCTGAGGGCGAGGAATGGAAAGCGTTCGCCGCTGATTCGCCTGAGGGCCAGTGGTGCCAGCAAGCGGCTGAGCGCTTGCAGCGCGGTAATGAGCAACGCCATCCGCTGCTCGATCCCGCCGGGGGGCCTTCTCATCTTGACCTCTCTTATCCAGGCAAGCTTTCGACGCAGGAAGCCTTTGGGCGCGTGTTACCAAAGCTCGCGGACCTGCCCCAGATCGGCGAGCGCGTGGTGACGGCGGCACCGGATGTGGCCGTCTCGACACACTTGAGTACCTGGGTAAGCAAAGTTGGCGTCTTCTCGCCCACGACGCGGCCCGATTATCAAGAGGAAGTGCAGCGTCTCCTGCGCTGGCAGCCTGGTCCTACGGGCCAACATATTGAGCTGGGCATTTCTGAGATGAACCTGTTTATGTTACTCGGACAATTGGGCCTGAGCTACGAACTCTGCGGACAGCAACTCTTGCCCATTGGGGCAGTCTACGATCCGTTCGTCTGTCGCGGATTGGATGCGCTGATCTACGGCCTCTACTGTGGAGCAAAATTCATCTTTGCCGGGACTCCTTCTGGCATCAGCCTCAGCCCTGAAGGAGGCGCGCATCAATCGACGGTCACTGCTTCCCTGGGCATTGAATTGCCAGAACTCAATTATTATGAGCCAGCCTTCGCGTGTGAGGTGGAATGGATCCTGCTCGACGCCTTACGTGAATGCTGTGATCGTGCGCATGGCCACTCGACGTACCTGCGTCTCTCGACCAAAAAGATTGATCAGCAGATGCTCGATCCAGTTCTGGAACGTCTCGGAAAAGAGGATCTGCGTCGTCAGATCCTTGCCGGGGGATACCGATTCATCGAGGGGCGCTCCCAGGTCCCAGAAGCGACGGCAAGCGAAGTCGTTCATATTGCCACGACGGGGGCTATGCTGCCTGAAGCGGTCGAGGCGGCCCAACGTCTGGCCTCGGAGGGCATCGCCGCTAATGTGCTGCATGTGACCAGTCCACAAAAACTCTTCGCTCTTTTTACTGCAGAGCGCCATCGTCGTCTTCACAACCCGATGACAGCAGGACAGAGTAAGTATCTGGCAGCGCTGTTCTCACCAGAAGAACGCTATGCTCCCATTGTGACAGTCCAGGATGCCTCGGCACATAGCCTGGCCTTTCTTGGCAGTCTCTATGGCGTGCCGACTATCCCACTTGGCGTGGACTGTTTTGGGCAATCAGGTTCGCAAGCAGACTTGTATCAGTATGCAGGGATCAGCATCGACGATATTGTCAGTGCCGGGTATCTGGCCCTGGAATTAGGCGATGATGCCTGAACATTGTGGTGATTTCTATGTTCCTATCGGGAAGGTTTTGCCCATACCTCGCCTTAAGCAGGAGAGTATGGCAAAAACTCATGGTATGGACTTACGAGGAGGTATGGCTGCCAACAGAAGCTGCTAGAAACCTGTCAGGATCAAGAAAAGTTGGCAAGCATGGCTGTGCCAGCTTTCATCGGGTTATTTGTAGACTCATCCAGGAGCTGCATGGGTTTATCAGATTGAACTATAAGAGAGATAGCTCGTTTCAATGAGAAACGGGAAAAGGAATATGCATGAAGCACAAACTCATTCCAGCAGGATCAGAACGACGACGCGAAGATTATCCGCTGATCACCGGGCGTGCTCACTATGTCGATGATCTTCGATCTGAGCAGGGGCGACCTGCCGCGCTACATATGGTGGTAGTACGCAGCCCTTACGCGCATGCTGAGATCCAGGCTCTTCACCTGCAAACCGCTCAAGCGCTGCCTGGTGTGGTGGCGGTATTGTCGGCTAGCGATCTGGTAGAGACAATGCCCACGATGGAGGGCATCCCCGTTCCGAGCACGCGGAATAAGCCGCCGCGCAAACCGCTAGCGACTCAGCGCGCGCGTTACGTGGGCGATCCGGTGGCCGTCATCGTGGCTGAAAATCTCGCGGTAGCTCTGGACGCCCGCGATCTGGTCGAGATCGATTATATGCCGTTGCCAGCCGTGGTCGATCCAGAAGAGGCGCTGGCCCCTAATGCGCCAGTGCTCTACGAGGACTTCGGCTCAAATCTGGCCTTTCATACGCAGATTGGTGGTGGCGATATTGACGCCGCTTTCACGCAAGCAGCGCGTGTCACTCATCTGCGTGTGGTCAATCAGCGCGTCGCCCCCAGTTCGCTAGAGCCGCGCGCCTGCCTGTTTGACTTCGATCCGGCCAGCGGCGAGCTCCGCGCCTGGCTCTCATCCCAGGCCATCTATGCCGCCAGGAATACGCTGGCAACGTTTCTGGGCCTCACCCGCGAGAAGATTCGTGTTTTCAACGCTGAAGTCGGCGGAGCTTTCGGTGCCAAATCAGCTTTTGTGGGCGAAGAGATCGCGGCAGCAGCGCTGGCTGTGCGCCTGGGACGCCCCGTCAAGTGGATCGAGAGCCGCAGCGAGAATCTGCAAGCGCAAACGCAGGGGCGTGGGCAGATCAATTACGTCGAAGCTGCCTACCAGGCTGATGGCCGTTTGCTTGGTCTGAAAGTGCAGAGTATCGGCGATCTCGGCGCGTTTCTGGCTAACACGACGACGATGGTCCCAGTTGGGACCGCTTCAATGCTCAACGGCCCGTATCGCATCCAGGCCATCGAGAGTCAGGTGATTGGCGTCTTCACCAATAAAGTGCCAACCGCCGCGTACCGGGGCGCGGGCAGACCCGAAGCCGCCTATATCCTGGAGCGTACGATGGATCGTATCGCCCAGGAAACAGGTCTCGATCCCACTGTGGTTCGTCGCCGCAACCTGATTGCGCCCGAAGCCTTTCCCTACACCACTCTGCTCGGCCTCCACTATGACAGTGGCAATTATCAGGCTGCGTTAGAAAAAGTCCTGGAGTTGGGCGATTACGCGGGTTGGCGCGCGAAACAGCAGGAGATGCGCCAGCAAGGCAACTCCCGGTTGCTGGGGCTCGGCCTGGCGACCTTTATCGAGGTCTCTGGCGGAGCGATGGGTGGTCCAGACGCGCCACGCGAGGCCGCGACCGTGCGCGTGCGCCGCGATGGGAGTATTCTGGTTCAAAGCGGCGTGGCGACCAATGGACAGGGCCACTTTACCGCTTTTGCCCAGATCGCTGCCACCATTTTCGCTGTTCCCTACGCGCAGGTCGAAGTGCAGATGAATGATTCAGCCCTGCCCGCCTTTGGCATCGGCACCTTTGGCAGCCGCACCGCGCAAATCGCTGGTACCGCCGTGCACCTGGCAGCCGAAGCCGCGCGCGCCAAGGTTTTGACCCTCGCCGCGCTCCAGTTGGAGGCAGCTCCTTCTGATCTCGAACTGGCAAATGGCCAGGTCAGCGTGCGCGGTGTCCCGGCGCGCGCAATTAGCCTGGGCGAGCTGGCAACAATGGGAGAAGAACAACCAGAATTGATCAAGCACGAAAAGCCTAATCCAGTCAATGGTACCCCGATTGAAGGTCTGGCAGCCTGGCGTGACTTCAGTCCGGCCAACGCAACCGTCTGTTCAGGCGCGCATCTTGCTGTCGTTGAAATCGATGCGGAAACGGGGGAAGTGCATATTTTGCAATATACGGCGGTTGATGACAGCGGCAACATCCTCAATCATCATCTGGCAGACGCGCAGATTCATGGCGCGCTCGCTCAGGGCATCGGGCAGGCACTGTACGAAGAAACAATCTATAGTCAGGACGGACAGGTGCTCTCCGGCTCACTGATGGATTACACGCTGCCAAACGCCGAGCAAATTCCCGCTTTCCTGACCGCTTTTGTCGAAACGCCTTCGTCGGTGAATCCGCTGGGGGTGAAAGGGATAGGGGAAAGCGGCGCAACTGGTGCGCCGCCTGCCGTCGTCAACGCCGCGTTGGATGCGCTGGCTCCGTTGGGTATTCGCACGCTCGACATGCCACTCAAGCCAGAAAGAATTTGGGCAAAAATCGCCGCTGCCCGTGCCGGGAATCTCCTCGAAGCTGATCCGCTTCCACCTGCTCTCTTTCGCACCTTCAAAGCCAATCAGGAAGGTGGAACCTTGACGTTTGCGTAACGTAGAACCAGGGAAGTGTTTGCTATGTGGGAACCATTCGTCTTATTGTCTTATTCTAGAGAAGAAAGAAGGAGTTGTACGCATGTCTGAAGCAATTGCAATCACACAGGTCAAGGTGTTTGATGGCAACGCCTTGAGCGATGAACGCACAGTAGTCATTGAAAATGGAGTCATCTCTGAGGCAACGACCGCGGAGAGAACGGTGGATGGTCAGCATGGCACGCTTTTGCCCGGCTTCATCGATTCGCATGTCCATCTGAGGAGTGTCGCTGAGCTTGAGCGTGGAACGCAATGGGGCTGTACGACCATGCTCGATATGGCGGCGCAATCGATGGCGACGACCGATGCGCTTCGCCATCGCACCGGTCTGGCCGATATCCGAGGGGCAGGAAATCCAGCCAGCGCTCCAGGAGGTATACAGACAACCAGAATGGGCTTTCCGACTTCCAGCGAGGTGACAGGTCCAACCGATGCGAGCCGCTTTGTGGCTGAGCGTGTTGCGGAAGGTGCTGATTATATCAAAGTGATTGTTGAAGACCCTGCCAGAATGGGACCCGCCGCCCTGGATGTG
Source organism: uncultured Ktedonobacteraceae bacterium (assembly GCA_964250225.1). Classification (GTDB taxonomy): domain Bacteria; phylum Chloroflexota; class Ktedonobacteria; order Ktedonobacterales; family Ktedonobacteraceae; genus Paraktedonobacter. The sequence continues at coordinate 15,215 of CAXUEY010000124.1, forward strand.
GTAACCATCACCGCGCTGGTCGAGGCCGCTCATCAGGCGGGTCTGAAAGCTATCGCCCATGTCACTACCATGACGGCCTTCAGAAATGCCGCTGAGGCGGGCGTCGATATTCTCACGCATGCTCCTATTGACGCAGGCGTGGATGAAGATCTGGCGCGCTCGCTTGCGCAACGAGGCATCGTATCAGTGCCGACATTAATCATGATGCGTAGCGTGGCCAGCATAGCAGGGCGCATGCCGACGCATGGAGCTGGTGTCGATTATGCCCATGCTCGCTCAACGGTGTCGGCGTTCCACCAGGCAGGCATGCTCATCCTGGCAGGGACCGATGCGAACGCTGGCTCTGCTTCACCCGCGCCGATTCCACACGGGGAAGCATTGCATGATGAATTAGCTTTGCTGGTTGAGGCTGGGCTGACGCCCGTGGAGGCGCTGCGTTCGGCTACGGTTGTCCCTGCGGCGTTCTTTGGTTTCACGGATCGAGGGGTCATTGAAGCTGGGCGTCGGGCCGACCTGCTTCTCGTCGAGGGAGACCCAACCCAGGATATTGCTGCGACACGTGCTATTCGTGGTATCTGGGTTGCAGGGGTGCGCGTTCGCTAACCAAAACGGCGTCGTTCCCTGTGAGGGGGGAACCCCAGGGACCCTCATTCCAGGGAACGATGCCGTATCCTTTCTGACTCTTCTTTGCTGAGCAGATTCAAAGAAGCCTGTTGCCGTAGACAGCCAGGTAGCCGATGACTACGGCAGCTACAATTGCAAGGTAAGTAACATGCAGGGCAATATTCATCCTGAATACAGCAGCATCCTTTCCCCGTTCCTCCATTTTCTCCATCAGCAACGCGACAACCATGCACAGCAGGCAAATACCAAAGAAGATATAATAGATGTAACTCATGCTAACCACATATCCAATAGCAGGGAGTTCGCTATTGACCGATAGGAGCAGTACAGCGCTGGTGAGCAGAGCCGTGACTGTCAGTATCAGACGGTCCCCCAGGTGTTTGGTGGAGATGAAGAGTGACGCGTAGACAAGTAAAAAAAGCAAGATCTGGGGCAGAAGATGGCTGATTAGATAGGGCAGAACCCTGCGCTGAATTGTGATGGTCATCTCCAATCCTGAATAATCTGTTCGTACCTGGGTATCGAACAATTGTGGATTGCCCAGCGTCGAGCGATTTGTGAAGGTATTGCTGGCATATCCAGTCGAAAGATACGTCCAGGAAGTGAGCAACTGAAAGGCCGCAGCGGTGTCAACCGTGGTGGTACGCTGGCCCAGCTGCAAGCCCTGTGTATCAATGACGTAGACCAGGCGGTCAGCTGTCAGAAGCGTGTTCTGGAAACTGATGGTCAATTGCTGCTGATCGAAAGGGTAATCATGAAAGTCGTAATCGGCCTTAAAATCGCCTGTAACATGATAGAGAAGATATTGAAGACCATCTATTGTCTGACTGGTGACTGGGGTGGATGGATCAAACGTGACAGAACTGGCATTGGTAAAGGTGATGGCTGTCACATTTTCGGTGCCAGTGTAGCGTAGCCAGAGATAGAAATCCACTGTGAACGTCGAATTGGTCACGTCGATAGCACTGACTTCTTTCAGATCGATCCCGGCATAGACGACGCTCTGTTTCCAGTAGTACTGCCCCCCTACCTGCATGATATCTCCTGCGCGCTCCTCACTGGCTAGATCAACTAGGCCTGGATTGTTGACTGATACCATCTGGAGCGCAGCTGAGAGGAACTGGTCGTGAGAGAATTGGCCAAAACGGATCGGAGTCGCGACGCTATTATGGGCATTATCGAAATAGAGCAAGCCATCCAGACCATCCACAGCAGTTTGCGGTGAATTTATGGCCCCAAGTTGTTTCGCTACCTGCAGACGATCACCATCCACGCTTGCTGATGTGTCCTTGAGTGTTGCGGCCTGAAGTGCTGCCACAGCTACCTGCGCGGCCTCATAATATTTGGCAGCGTGCCATCCGGGCGCACTATCATATGTTCGTTGATACTGTGCAGCGAACGATTGTACAGCGGCAGGAGCACTATCGTAGAGAAGTGGGGACGAGGCATAGAGACCGTCCGTGAAATAGCCAGGCTGTCGGCGTTCCTCAGGATACGAGGAGAACGCAGCGGCGAAGCTATCGCTCCCAGGGCTATCTGTGCCCATCAGCGGGGTTGTGATGCTCTGACGCCGCAGCGCCACGATCACCTGGCGTGCGTCCGTATCAAGCATGGCAAGGAAGAGAATACGCGGCCCGGATTCACGCGCCAGGGTGGTTACGATGGTATTCAATGTCTGCTGACGTTGTGCGGGATCTTCGGCCAGGCGCAGTGACTGTACAACGCCTCCACCACTGGTAAAGGTACTCGTAAAGCCCTTCGCAGTAGGTATGCCGTAGGCAGTGTCATCTGTATAGACGACACTGGCGGTATGAAAACCAAGAATTTTGAGAGCATAGGTAGCCGAGGTGCTGGCTTCCTCCGTCGTGGTCGTGCCAAGACGGAAAAAAAAGGGATTGCTATTTGTGATGGAATCGTTAGAGACCGAGGCGCTGATGACGGGGAAGTGAGCATTCTTGTAGATCGGGTTTGTTGGCAATGCAACGTTGCTGTAGAGTGGACCATGCATCAA
>CAXUEY010000125.1:0-16230 GCA_964250225.1 uncultured Ktedonobacteraceae bacterium
TTTTTTAATATACCTCTTGTCTGTCTGGTGTCACCAAAACCCGGGTTTTCCCCGCACAGCACCATCCACTAGCTTAATAAGTTAAAAAATGTCCAACCTCCGCCAGTGCTGCCATTGCCCGGCAGGTAATCTCGACGGATTCATAGCAGGGGATGCCCTCGGCGCGCAGGAGCTTGAGCGCGGGAATATCGTAGCGGGCGTAGATGGTTTGCACGAGAACGGGCTTTTTGTACACGCGCACCAGGCGGCCCAGTTCGCGCGCGGCCTCCTCCTCGCGAGATCCGAAGTCCTCGGAGAGCAGTTCGCGGTAGCCACCGAAGAGGCCGGTGACGATGACCCCATCGATAGTGGGGTCTTTCAGGCAGACCTCGCTGAGCCAGGCAAAGGAAAGAGGATCTTCGTCGGTGGCTCCGGCCACGTCGATGGGGTTGGTAGCGGTGGCGCGCGCGGGCATAAGTTTGCGCAGTGCTTGCTGGGTCTCATCGCTCAGGATCGGGATTTCCAGCCCGGCGCGGATCGCGGCGTCTCCGCTGGCCACACCACTTCCGCCGCCGTCGCTGACAATAGCGATGCGCCTGCCGCCTCGTGGTGTTGGCGGTTGTGTGGCCAGCGCCTGAGCTACGGGGAAGAGTTCGTCTGAGCGGATCACACGTACAATCCCGCTACCCAGCAGGTTGGTGTCAGCATCGGGGCGCACCTGTGAGATCGTGCCGGTGTGGGCCAGCGCGGCCCGCACGCCTACCTCTGTGGCCCCGCTCAGGAAAAACACCACCGGTTTGTAGCTATCGCGCGCGCGCATCTCGCGAGTGACTTCTTTGAGCGTGGCATCGTCGACGGCCTCGATATACGCAGCAATGACCTTTGTCTCAGGGTCGCCTGCCAGGTATGCAAGATATTCGGGCAGGCCCACATCGGCGGCATTGCCCACGCTGAGAAACGTGTTGAAGCCCGACCCATCGAGCTGGGCCTGGGCGTAGAAATACATCCCCAGGTTGCCACTCTGCGAAACCAGCCCAATGGGGCCAGTCGGCAGGGGGAAGAGCATACCCAGCGCGTTGAGTTTCGCACGCTGAACGTAAATGCCCATGCAGTTGCTGCCAATCACACGAATGCCATGTTCGCGGCACAGGGCCACCAGCGCCTCTTCGCGTTTGCGACCCTCCGGCCCCGTCTCGCTAAACCCGGCGGTAATAATCACAATGCCTTTCACACCTCTGGCGATACAATCATCCACCGAACTCTCTACATAGTCAAAGGAGGTTGCGATAATCGCCAGGTCCACCACCTCAGGCACAGCGCGCAGATTGGGGTAGGTCTGCACGCCGAGCACTTCGGGTACGGACGGGTTAATCAGGTAAATAGCGCCGGGAAAACCGCCAGCCATCAATTGTCTGGCGGCCACATTGCCCCATTTATGTGGGGCACGCGAGGCGCCTATAATCGCCACGGAGCGTGGATTCAGCACCTCTTCAAGGGTATAGGTTGGGACGTTTGCCATGTCTGCTCCTCTCATCTTCTATCTTCACCAGTAGCTTCAGGATTTTTTCTATTGATCCTCGTCATCCTCAGGATCGTGTTGTTGCTTGCGTTCACTACGCAGGAGTTCTTCGACGCTACGAATGAGCAGGTCGGCGCTGGGCAGCGGGCCGGTGCTATGAGTGCGATCCGGGTGAATGACCATATCATTCTCGTCCAGCTCATCCTCGTCCTCATCTTCCTCCTCGTCTTCCGCGCGCGCCTGCTCTTCCAGTTTGTGGACATAGGCGCTAGCCTCCGGGTCGCGCTCCACAAGCTGGGTGATCTGTTCATCGAAGCGCACCGCGTCGGACTGAATGTCGTGCAGATCCAGATCGATGCCCAGAAAGGTGCTAACGTAGGTGAGCAAGGCTGCCGTGACCTTGATATTGGGGGTCGCGGCCAGGTAATGTGGCGCGGCTGCCCAGAGGCTGGCACTGGGAATGTCGGCCTGATTGAAAGCATCCTGCAGAACGCCCAGGATACCCGTGGGGCCTTCATAGCGTGAATCGCGCACATCCAGTTCGCCGAGCCGCTCCACCAGTGCGGGATGTGAGGCAAAGCCAGAGATCGGCACAGTGGACGAATGGGGGATATTGGCCAGAAACGCCCCAACCAGCAGCGCCTCAGAGATGTGCAAATGCTTGCATACCTCCAGAAATTCGCGCGTAAAAGTTTTCCACTTGAGCGAGGGTTCAGGCCCCAGGTAGAGCACGAAATCATGATCTCTCTGTGGATCAGTGTACGCAAAGAAACGCCCACCGGGCCAGGTGAGCTTGCGCAATGCGCCTTTGGTAAACTGGATCGTTGGCCGAGTTTCGGTGAAAAGGATAAACTCTTCGCCATCGATCTGGGCAAAGCGCAGGGGCTTCCAGCGATCAATTAAAAATTTGAGCGTGGTTGTGGCTGCGTCAGCGGCATCATTCCACCCTCCAAATGCCGCCACCAGAATAGGGCTACGCAACTCCGGTTCGTGCATATATTCAATAAATGCCATAGCGATACCTTTCCATCAGCAGAATTACAAGCGCTTGCGACCTCAAACAAGTTGTTCCTATTTTAACATGTCTGAAAAGAGGGTGTGAACCATCGTGCTGTGCTTGTTTATAAGTTGCCTCAACGCGCTCTATGCCCTATACTGGTTGACATGGAATCAGAGCACATATACGCTATACCTATTCTCTACCAGGATCACCACCTGTTGATCGTCAATAAACCAGCGGGCCTGGTTATTCATCCCACCTATAAATACGCCGATGGCACAATGTGGGACGTGCTGCTGGCTCTGTTAGAGCAACAAGGGGGCGACGATTGGCATCCACCGGACCTACCTGACGAGCCGGGGTGGGAGCGCGCGCCTGAGCATATTCGCCTGATGCTACGCGAGAGGCGCCTGGAAAAGCTCTGGCAGGAAGAGGGTCTGCAGGCGCGTCCGGCGCTGCTGCACCGGCTGGATAAAGATACCTCCGGCGTGGTGGCATTGGCGCGCACCAGGCGGGCCTGCCGTCACGTCGTCGCCCAGTTCCACGCCCATACCATCGTAAAGACCTACCTGGCGGTGGTACGACGCGGCGCACCTGATTGGATACACCCCCGCGCCCCATTTACCGCGACCCGCTCTCACACGCATAGCAACGAGGTTGAGCAACTGGCCTGGCCACTGGATCTCACGCGCTATCAGGACATCCCGTTGCTTCTGGAGGGAGCTTTGCGTCGCGATCCCGATGACCGGCGGCGCTGCATCGTCGGACCGGACGGACAGGAGGCCAGCACGCGGATTACTGTGCTGGCGGCTCAGGGTGAATTTGTGCTCGTGGAAGCTCAGCCAATCACCGGGCGCACCCATCAGATCCGCGCTCACCTGGCCGCGGCTGGTTACGCGCTGGTTGGAGATACCACCTACGGACTCCCCGCCGAACCCGGTACCCCTGCGGGGGCACTCACGCGCCACTTTCTCCACGCGCTGAGCCTGGAACTACGTGACTATCCCGCCAATTGCCCACGCGTTTTTGTCGCACCCCTGGCGCCAGAACTGCTCGCGTGGTTAGCGACCTATTTTCCTGCTGCTCAAGATGCCCTCCTGATAAAAATGGCAGCCTATCCCAAACCTGGTGAAGCTAGCTCAACATCTCAGAACTGATGGAGACGGCAAAAATGCATCGCCCTCTGCTTCAGTATCCAAATTCTCCCATTTAGAGTAAGTATAGTATGAAGACGGGGGGCTTGCTTGCTTCCGTCGCGTTGTCACAAACTATTGAGGAGCAAAAATATATGTCAGCAGATGAAGAGAAAGACTTCGGCACCCGAGGAATGGTTGAGAAAATCAAAGGCAAAGCGGGCGAACTTGCCGGGAAAGCTCGCAAAGGGGCGGAGAAAGCCAGCGAGGAAGCGAAAAACAAGGCCAAAGGGGTGAAAGACGTAGCTCAGGCGAAATCCGATGAGGCCAGACGCGCTGTCGATCAGCGCTCTGAGCGCTAAATATTCAACACTTAGTCAATCTAAGCAGGCCGCCAGCATATGCCCGGCGGCCTGCTTTCTACCACTTTTCAGAACTCAGGGAAACATCCATGCTCTCACGCGCCCCAGGAAGGACGTATATTTTCAGGTCGCGGCTGATACTCATCCATCACATATCAATATTTCGATGTGTCATTTGGAAGTCAGTATAGTATGAACAAGGAAGCAGTCGGTGCTTCCCTATTTGGGAAACCAAAGGTGAAACTATTCTATTAGGAGGATAAAAACCACATGTCGAATTACGACGAGAAAAGCCAGGCTGATAAGGCCAAAGCGAAACAGGGTCAGCAGGGCCAGCAGGGTCATCCGAACCAGCAAAACAGGCAGCCTGGGCAGCCTGGGCAGCCTGGGCAAACTGGGCAGCGCGAGCAGGACATCCGCAACAAAGGGCGCGAGCAGGGTCAGCAGGGTCAGGCTCGGGCTAATGAGAACGAGCGCGGTAGCAGCTACGAGCGCGGCAACTTCGAGCGCTAAGTTTCAGGTGCTCTGCATACAGACAAAAATTGGGAGGAGACACTGCTGTCTCCTCCCAATTTTACGTGTCTTCAACGCTCCACTAAATATCCAGTTCTCTCGACGTAGATTCTCGGAAGAAGATATAATGGATTAGCTCGCCACAGCCTTGTACGAGCTATATTTGAGAGGGAAGAGAGCAAGCATGAAGCACGAGCAGAAGACGGGAAGCGAACACTATGATGTAACGATCATCGGCGGCGGTTCAGGCGGCTTGATTGCGGCACGTCTGGCCGCGACATTGGGCGCGAAAGTACTGCTGGTTGACCGAGAGCGTCTGGGCGGGGACTGTCTGCGCTACGGATGTATCCCCAGCAAAAGCCTGATCCACGTGGCCCGCATCGTCCACCAGGCTACACATATGGCTCATCTGGGCCTGAGCGGAGACGCGCCACACGTTGAGATGGCACGCGTCTCCGCCTATGTACAGGGTGTGATTAAACAGGTGGAGGCCAACGAAAAGTCGCTAGTCGAGGGCGTGGAAGTGCGTTTTGGGCACGTGGCCTTTCAAACGGCGACGACCCTTGTATTAAACGGCGAGACCATTCACAGCCGCAACACCATCATCGCCACAGGTTCACACCCGGTCATTCCCTCAATAGAGGGGCTGGCCGAGACGGGCTACCTGACCAACGAGGGAGTTTTCGACCTGAGCAAGCTGCCAGCCTCATTACTGGTTGTTGGCGGTGGACCGGTCGGCGTGGAGCTGAGCCAGGCGTTCGCGCGATTGGGTACGCGGGTAACGCTGCTCCAGGGACCAGCATATATTTTACCACGCGAAGATCCCGAAATCTCGGAGAGTATCGCGGGTGTGTTGCGGAACGAGGGTGTGAAGATCCTGACCGGTGCGCGTCCAACGCGGGTGAGGCAGCAGGGGAGCAGCAAAGTCGTCACAGTACGCTGCGGTGAGCAGGAAGAGGAGATTGAGGTCGACGAGATCCTGCTGGCGGCGGGTCGCCAACCGAACGTCGCCGACCTGAATCTGGAAGGCGCCGGGGTCAAGTACGATAGCAAAGGGATTACCGTGGATGCCTATTTGCGCACGAGCACGCCCAATATATTAGCTATCGGCGATGTACTTGGCGGCTATCTTTTTACGCACGTGGCGGCCTCTCAGGCGGGAGTAGCGGTGCGCAACGCCCTGGTAACGATCTCGAAGAAGCGCATCGATTACCGCGTGGTCCCCTGGTGTACGTTTACCGATCCCGAAGTTGCCCACGTGGGCCTGACCCCGGCTGAGGCTCAGCGCGAACACAAGCAGGTGCATGTGGTGAAATTTCCCTATGCCGGGATAGATCGAGCACAGACCGAGAGCGAGACCGGCGGCTTCATCAAGCTGGTGCTGGCGGGCAAAAAGGGCCAGATCGTCGGCGCGCATATCGTGGGACTGCGAGGCGGCGAGTTGCTCGGCGAACTCGCGCTGGCAATGAACAAACGTCTGACCCTCGGCGACATCGTGGGGACCATCCATGCATACCCCACCCTCACTGGCGGCCTGCAACAAGCGCTCTTTGAGGTCTATCTGGGTAGCGGGACGATGCAGAGTAGCCGCAAACTGGTGCGCCGCCTGCTGGCGCTGCGAAAAAAGTGACACTCAGGCAGGCTTATAAACAGACGAGAGGAGCTTGCGAGTTCGGCAAGGAACGTCATAGACCCCTGAGAAGGAGGAGTGATAAAATATCAATATCAAAAGAAGTTTCAAGAAAAATTGACATTTTATCATTGACTTCGCGGCACAAATCGCTTAGAATCACAGAGATAAACATCAGGTTTGTGTGGCAAGCGTATTCTCGTGACCAGGGTGAGTGGTGGCGTCGGCAATGCTACCTGTACAGTGTGGCGTTGTCCAGGTCGCTCGATCCATGATGCAGGCTCGAAGTTGGCCGAGGGTTTGCCGGAACGCTGGCATAGGGACCATTCATGACGTCGCACCAGAAAAAGACGTTGCGCCGCCAACGTTAAGGCCTGGTCGAGATGAGGTTTGCTGAGTTCGAGAAAAAGGGATGAACAACCATGGAAATAACAGATCTCCGTGTATTAGCTGATCTCGCCATCTACAATTGCCTCACTCTAGGAGAGTATACTGCCCTGATCTATGAAGATGGAGGAACTACGCGCGAATACTCCAACGTGGATGTAGCGCGTGAGGCCACCCAACTCGCGGCGGGTCTGCAAGAACTGGGCATTGGGCAGGGGGACCGTGTGATTGTCAGCATGTTCAACTGCCCGGAAGTAATGGTGGCCTACCAGGCAATTACCAGGGCCGGAGGCGTGATTATTCCTGCCATGCCGCTGCTCAAGGCGCCGGAACTGCGCCATATCGCTGCGAACGCGCAGGCCAAAGTGGTCATCGCCAGCTCCCTACTCTTGCCTTTGTGGCAGGAAGTACTCAAGGACGCCCCCACCGTCCAACACCTCATCGGCACCGATTTCGGCTTAGACGAATTGCCAACGATTGAGGGGACGGTTCAGGTCCATACCTATAGCTCGGTTGTTGCCAGCGGCGCGGCTTTTGCTGAGCGCTATTTGGAGAGCCTACCCACTGTGGTATCCACGCCTGATGACCTGGCGGTTATCCTCTACACGTCGGGTACAACTGGTAAACCCAAGGGCGTGGCGCTGACACATCGCAACGTCGTTTCCAACGCCGTATGCAATCGCCATGCCGCTGATGATCCGAACGCGACGCAACAAGAGGAAGAGATGCCCACGAGACATCGACAACTCGCACTTCTGCCGTTGGCTCATGCCTATGGCCTGCTAGTACTCAATGTTGTATATTTGAATGGATCAATGTGTGTAATGCACTCGCGTTTCGATACCAGCGCGGTCCTCTCAGCTATTGAACGTCATCACATTACCGGCTTTGCGGGCGTACCCGCCATGTTTGTGGCTCTCCTCAATGCGTCTGACGCTGAGAAATACGAGACCAACAGCCTGATCACTTGCTTCAGTGGCTCGGCTCCCTTACCGTTGGCCGTGTTGGAAGGCTTTGAGAAAAAGTTCAACTGCCCGATTCTCGAGGGCTATGGTCTCTCCGAGACCAGCGCGTCACTCACCTCCCATAGGGTCGGTATGCTACGGAAACCGGGATCAGTTGGCAAGCCAATCGAGGATGTCGAGGTACTGATCGTCGATGATAACGATCAACCGATGCCGACGGGTCAGGCGGGCGAGCTGATTGCGCGCGGCCCGAATGTGATGCGTGAGTACTATCAGATGCCAGAAGAGACGCAGAGCGTGCTACGCAACGGCTGGCTGCACACGGGCGATATCGGATACATTGACGAAGATGGGTATGTGTATATCGTCGGGCGCAAGAAAGATCTGATTATTCGCGGCGGCTTTAACATTTATCCCCACGATGTCGAAGAGGTGCTCGACCGGCATCCAGCGGTGATAGAATCGGCAGTGATTGGGATTCCCTCCGAACGGATGGGCGAAGAGGTCAAAGCCTTTGTGGTCACCCGTGAAGAGATCGAGGTTGAAACACTGAAAGCGTATTGCCGTGAAGCGCTGGCAAACTATAAAACGCCGAGCGAAATCGAATGTGTCACCGCGCTGCCGCGCAACGCGGTCGGTAAGATCGACAAAAAGGAGTTGAGGAAATGGCATCATTAATCTCCCCGACGTGCTTGAACGAACAGAGCACGTCTGGATTGTGTGAAGCTGAACATGTGGACGCATGAGCCGGGCCGAACTGCCAGTTCTCATCTGGACTCACAGTGGAGCATTGAGAAAGGAGTCAGGCGCGGCCCCTTTCTCAATGCTCCACCGTGCTCTCCATTCTGACAGAACCTTCTCAACGAGTGAGTAGTAGTTAGTACCCTACCTCACGCGCAGAATTGGTTGGGTGTTCATCTCCCTGGCTGTAAAAGTGCAGGATGCTTTCCATTTTAGCCAGCGATGCGTCATCTAATGAATTGAAGAGTCCCAGAGTGATGATATCAACCAGGCCAAGCATCGCAATCCGCGCGGAAATACGGAGATTCTGGTGGAAGGTCGTGGGCTCGCGTGGGGTCACAACCAATTTGATATCGGCATAGCGGGCAAGCGCGGAGTGCGGATTGGATGTCACTGCAATGGTCGTTGCGCCCTGCTGATGTGCCAGACCCATGGCCTTTACGGTGGCTCTGGTTTCGCCAGCGTAGGAGAAAGCCAGCGCCACATCCTGAGTGGTCAGCAGCGAGGCAGATGCCAACTGATTGGCGATATCCGGCAGCCAACTCACGGAGAGACCCATAGTCAGCAAGCGATTGAACGCGTCGAGAGCGACCGACGACGAGATCCCATTAGCGTACAGGTCAATGCGCCGGGCTTGCTGGACCGCCTCAATCGTTTTTTCTACCTCACTCATCTCCAGGTTGCGGAGGGTGGCCAGAAGAGCATCGACAGTGGCGCTGATCGCCTTGTTGGCAATGGTTTGCAGGGTGTCACCACGCGCAATGGTGGAGTGATCTAGATGAAACGGCGTATTGACTTCTGCCGCCAGTGCAAGACGAAAGGCTTTGAAACCGCTGTAACCCAGGGCCTGGCTAAAATTCGAGAGCGTGCCCTGGCTCACGCCAATTTCTCTGGCTAATTGGTCCGTGGGAAGACGGAGCACCTCGCGCGGGTGCTCTAGCACGTAAGCTCCAATCTGTCGTTCCGCCGGGGAGAAAGCCGAGAGATTTTGCCGCAGGTATTGTAAGGGGCCGCGAACTGGTTGACCCAGTTCTTCACGTTCGAGAAGAGTCGTCTCGACTGGCTGGTTGATATCCTTTTCACGGCGCTGCATTCCTCCTTGTCGCTTCCCCTCGTGCTGCCTATCCATCAGTTGCCTCGTGTCCTCTTTTTTTTCATACTACTCGTCTGCTTAGTGACGTCTCTGTGATTCTACTCGATCTGTGTTAAGAAGTCAATAATAAAATATCAATTTCACTGGCGCATTCCTTTTAATATTGATATTTTATCACTCCTCTGGTATACTTGGGAACAACGTCTGAGAGATTTTCACCGCTGTTCTCTTACGGAGAGTTCTCCAGGGCGAAAGGGCTGTACGAAAGATAAGGCAGACATTCACAGTATGCAAAGGGGCAAGACCATGGATTTTAGCTTAAACGACGAACAGAAAATGGTTCAACAAACCGTCCGAGATTTTGTCAACCGCGAGCTGATTCCCCTGGAGGGCCAGGTTCTACTAAATGAGCGCGAAGGGCGTCCCAGCCTGGAACCGGGGAAGGTCCGCGAGTTACAACGCAAGGCGAAAGAGATGGGCTTCTGGGGTATCAACACGCCTGAGGAGTACGGCGGGGCCAATCTCGGCCCGATCATGACCGCGATTGTGGCAATGGAGCTGGGGCGCACCTTTGTGCCGTTCAACTTTGGTGGGACCGCCGATAATATCCTTTACCTCTGCAATGAAGAGCAGAAGCAACACTATTTGCTGCCTACGATTGCTGGTGAACGCCGCTCCTGCTTCGCCCTGACTGAGCCAGGTGCAGGTTCGGACGCAGCTAATATTAAAATGCGCGCGGTCAAGGATGGGGATCACTGGGTTCTGAACGGTGAGAAGACCTTTATCACCAATGGCCACGAGGCTGATTTTGCGATGGTCTTCGCCCTGACCGATCCTGAGAAAGGCGGTCATGGCGGTGTGAGCTGTTTTCTAGTGGACCGCGAGATGGGCTGGACCTCCAGCTCTATTCCCACTATGGGTGATTGGGGTCCGGCCTCGCTCTACTTTGAGAATGTGCGCGTGCCGGAGAAAAATATGTTAGGTGAGCGCGGTCAGGGCCTGAGCCTGGGCATGGAGTGGATCGGCGCTGGCCGTTGGTACATTCCGGCTGGTGCTATCGGCACTGCCGAACGGGCACTGCAAATGGCTATTGACTACGCCAAACAGCGCGTCTCGATGGGCCACAAGATTGCTGAATACCAGGCCATCCAGTGGATGATCGCCGACTCCCACATGGAGATCGAGGCCACGCGCTGGCTCGTGCTCAACGCCGCCTGGCAGGCTGAGCAGAACAAGGACGCGCGCCACGCCTCTTCGATTGCTAAATTGTATGGCGCGAATATGGCCAATCATGTCATCGATAAGGTGATGCAGATCCACGGTGGCATGGGCTACACCAAAGAACTGCCCATTGAGCGCTGGTATCGCCAGGTACGCCTGTATCGTATCTTTGAGGGCACCGATGAGATTCAGCGATACATCATCTCGCGCAACCTCTTGAAAGGGCATGTCAAGCTTGGGGAGGCACTTCGCTGAGCGCACCTGGAGTGCGGCGATGGGGGGGGCTGAGTCCGATCTCGGTCACACCCTTGATACAATGATGTTCCAGTTCTAGCACCAGGTAGCCAGACTTGCTCTGGAGATCAATCCGTTCCTGGTCAAGAGGGAGTACATTGAAGCACTCGATATGCTAGAAAACTGGTAAGCAAACAGAGGGAAAAAGAGCAATTCGGAGGAAGAGCATTATGGGAAAACTTGATGGCCGCGTAGCCTTTGTCACTGGAGCTGGAAGAGGCATTGGCGCCGCCACCGCGCTACGCCTGGCTGAAGACGGAGCACGCGTCGTACTGGCTGACATTGATTCAGAGGGCTGCAAGCATGTCGCGGCTCAGATCGAGCAGGCAGGCTCACAGGCGCTAACCATCTCCTGTAACGTCGCAGAAAGAGAGGCTGTTGAAGCGGCAGTGCAGCAGACGGTTGATGTATTTGATCGGCTTGATATTTTAGTCAACAACGCGGGTGTGCTGCGCGACAATCTGCTCTTCAAAATGAGCGATGACGATTGGGAGACGGTTATGAATGTGCATCTCAAAGGAGCATTTCTCTGTAGCCGTGCCGCGCAAGCGCATATGGTCAAGCAGAAATACGGGCGTATCATCTCGCTTTCGTCCACCTCAGCTCTGGGCAATCGCGGCCAGTCCAACTATTCCACCGCCAAGGCAGGACTGCAAGGTCTGACCAAAACCCTGGCAATTGAACTCGGCCCCTTTGGCATCACCGCCAACGCGGTTGCGCCGGGTTTTATCGATACCGAGATGACGCGAGCTACCGCGCGTCGCCAGGGCCACGATCCCAGCCAGGTAATTGAGATGGCTTCAAAAGCGATCCCAGTCAGGCGTGTGGGTCAACCACGTGATGTGGCCAACATGATCAATTTCCTCGCCTCCGAGGAATCTGGTTACGTTACCGGCCAGGTTATCTATGTCGCGGGCGGACCGCGTTAGATTGCAGCCAAAAGGAGCAAGAGCATGTTCGATGAAAGCAAAATTGGTCAGAGTTTTGCCCCCTTCACCTACGAGGTGCAGCGCAACAAGATTCATGAACTGACCAGCGCGATTGACGACCCAAATCCGATCTACCACAGCCGCGAGGCCGCGCAAGAAGCGGGTTTCCCCGATGTCCCTCTCTCGCCAACCAGCCCGACGATGTTTAGTTTCTGGGGCAATCGGCAGCGTGGCTCCAGCCTGGCGGAAGTGGGCATTGACACCTCGCGCATTCTGCATGGTGAGGAGGAATACGAGTACATCGCGCCCATCTGTCCCAACGATATGCTGACTGGCACGACCACCCTGGTCGAAGGCAAGACGCGTCAGGGCGGTGGTGGGCATTCGATGGACATTCTCACGATGGAGACGCGCTACGTGAATCAGCACAACCAGCATGTGCTGAGCACTCGAACAACCATTGTTGTGCGTAATTGATATCTGGACCCAGGAAAGGAGTGAAGTACATGACTACTCACATACAGGCAAAACTCTCTGCCGAAGATGTCAAGGTTGGCGATACCATCCCGACATTCACTACCGCCCCTGTCACGCATCTCCAACTTGTGCGTTACGCGGGCGCTTCGGGTGACTTCAATCCTCTGCACACCGATTCCAAAATTGGCGAGATGATCGGTACTGGCGGCATCATCGCTCATGGCATGCTCATCATGGGCTTTGTCGGCCAGATGTTAAGCGACTACGTGGGGCCGCAGGCGCTGCGCAAGTTTGGCGTGCGCTTCAAGGGTATGACTCGTCTGGACGACGTAATCACCTGCTCAGGCAAGATCACTGAAAAATACGAAGTCGATGGCGAAACGCGCATCGCAGGCACGCTGCAAGCAGCGGACCAGAATGGCGATGTCAAAGTCAGCGGTACCTTTGTCGCTGCCTTGCCAAGCCGCAACCCCTGATCTTTCCGGGCTTTATATAAAGGAGAGAATTCCATGAGTACCCAGATGAGCGCAATGCAGCGTCTCGTCCTCCGCACCATCTGTGATACGTTTTTCCCTTCCCTTGAAGAGATCGATGATCCTCATGGTTTCTGGAGACGCAAGGCATCAGATCTACAGGTTGACCAGATGGTTGAAACATACTTGCTGACCACTGTTCCAGAGTCGCAGCGTCAAGGCCTGTACGTTTTGCTTGACGCTATGGCATCCCTTGACTTCGTCGATGCTTCCCAGGAAATGCGGGAGCAGCTGCTCCAACACGTGGCTGCTCTTTCACCAGATGCTGCCGCCGGGGTCGAGGCTTTCCGACAATTAACCCTGTTAATGGCCTATGGCGCATCCGACCAGACTGGACGGAATCCGAACTGGGCGATCCTGGGCTATCCAGGTCCAATCAGCGCGCCACGACCAGAGCCGAAGCCAATCCAACCGGTGGTCCCAACTGGAGATAGGTTGACCCTGGAGGCCGATGTGTGTGTTGTGGGATCGGGCGCCGGCGGCGGAGTCATAGCGGGCACACTGACCGGAAAAGGGTTGCAGGTTGTGGTGTTGGAAGCTGGAGACTACTATAACGAGGCCGATTTTAATCAACTGGAACTCTGGGCCTATCAGCATCTCTACTATCGCGGAGGCTACTTCCCCAGCGCCGATGGCAACGTGGCCCTGGTCGCTGGAGCTACCCTTGGGGGCGGAACTACGGTCAACTGGATGAACTGTCTGCGCACCAGGCCGACTGTTCGCGCGGAGTGGGCACGGGAGTTCGGCCTTGAGGGACTGGATGCACCAGAATACGACCGCCATTTCGAGGCAATTCTCGCTCGCATCTCTGCGAATGACCAGTGCAGCGACTTGAACGGACCCCACCTGCGCCTGCGTGAGGGCTGCGAGCGATTGGGGTATTCCTTCAAGCGCATTGTGCGCAATGCTGATCCAGCACGCTACGATCCAGCCTCCGCAGGTTATCTGGGTTTTGGCGATCAAACGGGGAGCAAACAGAGTACCACCAAAACGTACCTGCTCGATGCTTACCAACAAGGTGCTCGGCTGGTCATCCGCTGCAAAGCCAACCACATTCTGGTGGAACACGGGCGGGCCATTGGAGTTGAAGCTACGTATACCGATGAAGCAGGGAAACAGATCAGCGTCACAGTGCGCGCACCCAGAATCGTCGCCGCCTGTGGTTCGCTCGAATCGCCAGCCCTCCTCCTGCGTTCTGGTCTTGGGGGGCAAGCTGTCGGACAATACCTGCGCCTGCATCCTGTTTCAGTCGCTACCGGATTCTACGCGACGGACCAGCAAGCGTGGTGGGGAGCACCTCAAACGGGACTCTGCGACCACTTTGCTGATACCGGCAGCGGCTATGGCTTTGTTATTGAGGGCACTCAATATAGCTCTGGCCTCACTGCTTCTGGTACCCCCTGGCAATCGGGGCGCCAGCACAAGGAGGTAATGAGCAGGCTGCGTTCTGCCAGTACGCTCATCGCTGTCACCCGCGATCGCGGACATGGGTACGTGACCATCGACGAAAGTGGTGCCTCTGTTCCGACCTATCCTCTCAGTGACGAGTTGGATCGACGCAACCTCCGGCAAGGACTGGCGGAAATCATCCGCATTCACGAGGCCGCAGGAGCCCAGGAGATCCACTGCGCGGTGCGCGAGGGGTTCGTCTGGAAGCGTGGGGAGAACCTGGAAGCATTTATTCAGGCAGCACAGGCGTTCCCTCTTGGTGCTGGGGGCCAGGCGATCTACAGTGCCCACCAGATGGGATCGTGCCGGATGGGCAAAGATCGTGCCACAAGCGTCGCGAACCCCTGGGGCGAACTGCATGACACATCTGGCGTCTGGATTGGCGACGGCAGTGCTTTTCCCACCGCTCCGGGTACCAATCCAATGTTGAGCATCATGGCGCTGGCTCGTCGCACTGCCGAAGCAATCGCGGCATCCTAAGACAGGAGAAAAGGCGCGATAGCCTTTGGAGAACCTTGCAAAATACTGCGAGAAAGGATACGGCGTTGTTCCCTAGAATGAGGGTCTCTGGGGTTCCCCCTTCACAGGGAACGACGCCGTTTTGGTTAGCGAACGCGCACTCCTGCAACCCAGATACTACGAATAGCACATGGCGCAGCAATATCCTGGGTTGGGTCTCCCTCGACGAGAAGCAGGTCGGCCCGACGCCCAACTTCAATGACCCCTCGATCCGTGAAACCAAAGAACGCCGCTGGAACAACCGTAGCCGAACGTAGCGCCTCCCTACAAAGGAAGAGATTCTATAAACGGTGGGCTATGTTCGGGTCCCCAAACAGGAGCAAAACGAAGCATTACAAAGATATGGCTTGAAAGATGCAAAATGTGAGAAGTATTTCAGTGACAAACAGTAGAGCAATTTTTATGAAGAAAAACAATCTCGCAACCATTCATAGTCTCTACCAAGTTTATCCAATTGTTCTGTAGAAACGGGTTTGTCCTGGTCAATAAGGTCTTGAATATCATTGATTTTCTGTAACCAGGCTATATAGCTTGCAAAATAACGAGACGAATCGCCGTATCCAAATACATACTTGAAAAGATCCCAATTTGCCTGAATAATAGCTATATAGTCCTGAAAATCAAGGTATGTTTCTTTGGTCTCCTGGCCTTTAGCATTTTCGTACCTTTGTAGCACAATTTGTTGTGTAGCATAGGGTATACCTTCACTCCACCACTCTTGCTCTGCTTTTCCAAATTGATCTTGCAATATATTTACGCTATTTTCTAACAAAAGCCGTTTGATGCCAGCAAGTAATGTTTTAGTTTCCTGGTTATTCTGCTCAGATCTATGTTCTTTCAGTGTCGGAGGGGAAAAGTTAGGAATTTCCTTACAAATGGCAAGTAAGAGAGTCCTCGCTCTCTGGGTTTGTCCCTGTGTACCTCGCCCATACAAACGAAACGCCTGGCGCTCCTCTTTTGTCAAAGTTGCGAGATACTTACTTATGATAGAAGCATAAGGAATGATACGATCAGCTAATTCTTGATTGCCAAGAGAAGCCAGCTTATTTTGTTTAGATATGAGATCTTGGAAGATATTTCTCAGTACAATAAAGCAAGCAGACACGCTATCGTTCATAGCCAGACCGCCACTACTAGCAGCAGAACCAGCGTCCCACCAACTCGGAACCTCTTTTTTGATAGCAGCGAACCATTGATTTATGATATAAACAATACGTTCTTTCGTTGCCTCATCATCTCCTTTCACACAAAGGGATCCGCTTTCGTGATGGGTAAACGTTTTTTCGCTAATATTACTAAAAATACTTGGCCACGTGATGCACCTTTTTGAGCTTCCTTTAGTACCTTCGCTTTTTATTCTTTGATAGAAAGCAGAATCGCGATCATCATCGAGAAGGGAAATTACTTCGGTAATAATTGATTTTATCCTATCTGCTGGATCAGGCGCATCTTTATTTACTTGACCGAATAACCGTTGCAAATGCGC
>CAXUEY010000125.1:16330-17791 GCA_964250225.1 uncultured Ktedonobacteraceae bacterium
CTGCTGGATCAGGCGCATCTTTATTTACTTGACCGAATAACCGTTGCAAATGCGCTGGGGCGACACGTTTTTGTTTGGAATTGATATCAACAAAAAACTCCATTTGTTGGTCGTCAGGTAACTCTTCAAAGGCCAGGACTGATAAAAGCGATTTGGTGGATTCGCTATGGCCTGAATAGCTATATAAGCGGTGCTGTCCGTCAATAATCCATGCAGATTTATACATGTTTTTTAATCTTAACATTCCCAATTCTCCTTGCTCTTTAGAATCCTGAAATTTCGATCCATCAAAGCGGGGCTTCTTCTTGAGATTGATTACAATATTTGTAGGAAAAATGGCAGGCTTACTTATATACTCTCTCATTTCTACCATTCTTTGTTTCTCTGCCATCCTCTGGTAAGCCTGGTCATCGGCTTTCTTGCCTCGCATTCGGTGCGCAATATATGAAATCTTTAGAAGATACTCAGGGTAGATAGCAAATGAATAGTAGACGATTTTTCCTACTTTGAGACGAATGGCAGGCACTTCGATGTTTAGCGCAGGTATCTCTGTATCTTCAAGGATATCAGCCAGAAATTGGTACTTTGCTGCGTCGCCAAGATGTTTAACCAGTTCTTCGTAATACTCAAGATCATTCTCATCGAAAATCGTGATGCTCTTTGCTTCAGCAAATTTTCTATCGTTTTCGCTAATATGAATGTTGCAAGCAAAGACAATCAAAGCTGTTTTTATATTAGCACGCTGATTAGCAGGTTTGTATGTGCGATTAATTGCATGCGCAAATTCCTGTTGCGCACTAGCATACAATTCAAGCTCCTGGTGAAAATCTCCATCAGCTTCTCTGGCTTCTGGACATGTTTTCAGAAAAACTGCTACTGCTTATTGTCAGCTTGGAACCGAGATGCATCCTCTGACCGCAGAGCAAGTACGCCAGTTCCTGGCTGCCCTTCAAGGCGATTCGCTTGACGCCCTCCATGTGCTGACTGTGACAACTGGCATGCGGCGGGGAGAGTTGTTGGGGCTGAAATGGTCTCATGTAGATCTGAAGGCAGGAAAAATGCAAGTGTGTCAGTCCCTGACTTGATCTTCGCCCGAATTTATGGAGGACCGAAACATTAGGGTGAACACCTTGCCTATTCATAGGCTAATGGGCGGAGGGACTGGAGAGTGGAATGTCTCCGCGTCCGATTATAGAAGCTTTCCACGTAATCAAAGGTGCTACTTCTGGCCTGGGATCGTGGCTGAAATGATTGGCTATCGACACATTCACCTTTGAAGCTATGAAAAAAGCTTTACGTGGCCGCATTATCGTAACAATCATCAGTGCAACTCATACTTAAGTTCTTCTCACGCCTCACGTATGTGGAAGCTCAAGTGTCCCTCTATGAGGCGACTCTTTCTGATTCCTTCTCTGCCGTATCGCGCCGGGCAGCGCTCTCCTGGCTGTATGCTTCGCGCAA
>CAXUEY010000126.1:0-17523 GCA_964250225.1 uncultured Ktedonobacteraceae bacterium
CTCCCATGTACAAAGCGCTGGTCAGGGAGGGCGAGATTAAAGGCCGGGAAGAGGGTCGTGAGGAAGGTCGGGAAGAGGGTATTCGTGAAAGCATCAAAGCGGTAGTGCAAACGCGCTTTCCCGCACTGTTGGAACTGAGCAGGGAAAAAGTTGCGCACATTCAGGACGCGCAGAGGTTGCGCGATGTGCATATCGCGATGGTCGCAGCCACCACCGAGCGCAAGGCGCGACGCTACCTGTTAGCTCTACGTGAGAGCGAGTAACAGCAGGTTTACCAGAGGAGCGCGCTCACCTGCGCAAGTGAACATACCGAGTCATCAGATAAAGCGAGGGGAGCGAGAATGGTAACGCCATCCTCACTCCCCTCGCTTCATTGTGTACTACGCTATTTCACCAGCGTGGTGATCAGACTGCCGGCAGCAGGGTTGGCCACGGCCAGCACGACTGAGGCGGCAAAGGTGATGACAATCAGCGCGGCTGTGGTCAGGGTGATGGCCGAGTTGATACCCACAGGGATGCTCAGGTGATCCTCTCTGGCAGGGGCGTCGAAGTACATGGCTTTGACGATCCGTCCGTAGTAGACCAGTGAGACGACGCTGGTGAGCAGGGCGATGATGACCAGCCAACTGAGACCCTGGCTCCAGGCGGCAGTAAAGATGAAGATTTTACTGACGAAGCCGGCCATCGGAGGGATACCAGCCAGGGAGAGCAGGCAGAGCGCGGTTCCAGCGCTGAGAGCTGGGGCGCGTTTGGCCAGACCACGGAAGTCCTCGATACGCTCGCCGCCGGTGGCGTGGGCCAGGGCGATGATCCCGGAGAAGGCACCGAGGTTGGTCAGCACGTAAACCAGGATGAAGAAGAGCACCGCCGAGTTGCCGCTGGCGTTTTTCCCGTTGAAACTGGCGATGAAGCCCACCAGGATATAGCCTGCCTGGGCGATGCTGGAGTAGGCCATCATGCGCTTGACATTGTTCTGCACCGCAGCGACGACGTTGCCCAGGATCATCGACGCTGCCGCGACCACCGCCATGATCATGACCATCGAGGCCAGGTTGACCTGCCAGAGACCGCCGTTCATGAAGACGCGGATCAGCGCGGCAAAGCCAGCCGCCTTTGAGCCAACCGAGAAGAAGGCTGTGGCCGGCGTTGGCGCGCCCTGATAGATGTCAGGCGCCCACATGTGGAAAGGCACCGCCGAGATTTTGAAGCCGAAGCCCGCCAGGACCAGGCCGCCAGCGACCAGCACCATGATATTGCCGGTCTGCACGCCATGCCCAATCGAGTTGTAGATGCCCGCCAGGTCGGTGGTGCCGGTCAGTCCGTAGAGCAACGTGAAGCCATAGAGCAGGATGGCCGAAGACATCGCCCCCAGCAACACATATTTTACCGCGGCCTCCGCCGAGTGCTCCTGGCCGCGCAGCAGACCGGCCATGACGTAGAGCGGAATGCTGGTCAGTTCGAGTGAGATGTAGATGGTGATCAGTTCGTTGGTGCTGGCCATAAACATCATGCCCGTCACCGAGAAGAGCAAGAGCGTGTAGAACTCCCCCTCAGCCCTGACATACTTGCTGATATAGCTGTACGATGAGATAATCATCACTGCGGCGATAATCAGGAAGATGACATCGAAAAACAGCGCGTAACGGTCCACGATCAGCATGCCGAAGAACGCGAATTGTGGACTGTCAAAACGCGGCGAAAACTGCTGCGCAATGACAAAGCCTAGCGGGACGATCAGCCCAATGAGTGCAACCACGGCAGTCACGACGTGGCGTTTCACAAACAGGTCCACCGCCATCACCACCAGGGCCAGCAGAGCCAGGGTCAACTGCGGCGCAAGCAGATAGAGATCAGCGATTTGAAACATAATACAGCTCCTCTCATCTGGCGCGAGAAAAACGGCGATCTAGCCGTTTGCGCCAGATGGATCAGGTACAGCTCCTCTCATCTAGCGTTCTAACGGTCTGCGCCAGATGGATAAGATACCACTCCTCTACTTGATCGCCACGCCGAAGCCATGCATCACAGCCTGCAACGTCGGGGTAATCACATCAATCAGGAACGCGGGATAAATGCCCACGACGATAATCACAACTGCCAGCACGACCAGGGGCAGCGCCTCGCGGAAGTTCGCGTCGGGCAGCCAATCCCACTTGACGTTGAAGGGGCCGTAGAAGACACGTTTGAGCATCCAGAGCAGGTAGGCGCAGGTCAGGATCATAGTGAAGACAGAGATGATCGTCACCACGGGCCAGGACGCGTAGCTGCTCGTAAAGGTGATATACTCCGCGATAAAACCAGCCAGGCCGGGCAGACCCATCGAGGCCAGACCCGCAAAGGTAAAGAGTGTGGCCAGCAGCGGCATACGTTTGGCTACACCACCGAAAACCTTGATCTCGCGCGTGTGAGCGTGGTCGTAGATCACACCGACGCAGAAGAAGAGCATACCGGTAATCAGACCGTGGCTGAACATCTGCACCGTCGCGCCAGTGATGGCCGCCACACGGAAGTCCGCCCCACCCAGGCCAGCCGCCGCCGCCACGCCCAGCAGCACGATCCCCATGTGGCTGACACTGGAATACGCGATCAGCTTCTTCATATCGGTCTGTGCCAGGCAGATAGCCGCGCCGTACACGATGTTAATCGCTGCGATCACCGCCATCCACGGGGCAAAGGCCTGCATGCCCGCAGGCGCAACCGCCAGACAGATGCGAATCAGGCCATACGCGCCCATTTTCAGCAGCACACCGGCCAGGATCACACTGACCTCTGTTGGCGCGTCGGTATGCGCGTCCGGCAGCCAGGTATGGAACGGGAACATCGGGATCTTCACCGCGAAAGCCACAAAGATCAGCAGGAAGATCAGCAACTGCGCGCCCATCGTGATGCCCAGGAAGCTGACCGTGCCGCCCACCAGGTGTTGCGAGAGATAGGCCACGCCCGCGTTTGTTCCGCCCGTTTTAAAGTACACGAGCAGGATACCGGCGAACATAAAGATACTGCCGAAGAAAGTGTAGAGCAGGAACTTCCAGGCCGAGTAGATGCGACCTGGCACGCCATGCTTGATCGCCTGGTTGCCCCAGATACCGATCAACAAGAACATCGGGGCCAGCTCGACCTCCCAGAAGAGGAAGAAGAGGAAGAGGTCCAGCGCGATAAAGACGCCCATCACGCCCGCCTCTAGCAGGAGCAGCAGGGCCATGTACTCGCGCACACGTTCTTTCTTCCAGCCGCCGATAATCGCCAGCATGCTCAGCAGGCCGTTCAGGATGACCATCGGCATGCTCAGGCCATCAACACCCAGATTGTAGTTGACATTGAATTGCAAGCTGCCCGCGCTAAAGTGAATCCAGGGCAGGTTGATCGCAAAACGTGGGCTGTTCAGGTTGCCGAAGCCGCCCAGACCGCTCTGGGCCAGCACTGTACCAAACATCCACAGGGTCAGCGCGAAGGTGGCAGCCGCGAAGAGCAGGGCCACCCAGCGCGCGGGTTTTTCAGGCACGAGGAGTGCGAACCCGGCGCCCAGCACAGGCAGCACGAGCAGCCATGTGAGTGGGTTTGAAAAAATTTCTACCACAGTTTCACCCCTACTAATGTGAAGGCAAACAGGACAATTACCACAATGGCGATGGCCGCAACCCCACCAAAGAAGCCATACATATACGACTGCACTTTTCCGGTTTCAGCGTGCCGCAGACCTTTGCCCAGATCCAGCACAGAGGCAGCCACACCATTGACGATCCCATCCACGATAGAGGCATCGAAGGCCGCCGCGATATGCGCGACCCCCAGGAAGATGTACTTCGTCAGCCAGTAGTAGAGGTCGTCCAGGTAGAACTTGCGATTGGTCAGTCGATGCAGGAAACGCAGGATGGCGTTGCTCTCCACGACCTCGCTAACTCTATCCCAGCCCAGCACGGGACCGTAGAACAGCCAGGCGACAAAAATGCCCGCAAAGGCCACCGCAACGCCCAGCCACGTCAGTGGATCGCTGACAATCTCCCCAAACTTGAGATTCTCAGCGCCAGGGGTCAGATAGTTGAAGAGGCCAAACCAATAGCCCGCGAAGATCGAGGCAATGGCCAGCAGGATCAGCGGGATCGTCACCGTCTTTGGACCCTCAGGCGGTGTGCCCACGCCGCGATACGTGCCGCCCCAGAAGCCAAAGAACTTACCATCTTTGCCGCCAAAGGCCACAATATACGCGCGGAACATGTAGAAGGCGGTCAAACCGGCAGTAATCAACGTGAGCCAGTAGATCGCCGTGAAATGATTTTTGAGCGCCAGGCCAATAATCGTATCTTTACTATAGAAGCCCGCGAAGAACGGGAAGCCGGAAATGGTCAGGGCCGCGATAAAATATGTCGCAGCCGTGATCGGCATAAACTTTGCCAGGCCGCCCATCTTGCGCATATCCTGCACCTCCTCGTGGGTGGCATGGTGCAGATTGTGGATCACACTTCCGGCAGCCAGGAAGAGCAGAGCCTTGAAGAAAGCATGGGTGAACAGATGGAACATACCGGGGCCAGCTCCCAGCTCCGGACTGCCCGCGCCAGCCACACCCAGGCCCACGAACATATACCCCAGCTGACTGATCGTCGAATAGGCCAGCACGCGTTTGAAGTCCGTCTGTGTCAGCGCAGTGAGAGCTGCGTAGAGCGCCGTAATCGTGCCAACCCAGGCCACGACGGTGAAGGCGGTGGTGCCAGAGGCGGCAAAGAGCGGGAAGGTTCGCGCCACCATATATACGCCAGCCGCGACCATCGTGGCCGCGTGGATCAGCGCGCTAACAGGCGTCGGACCTTCCATCGCGTTGGGTAGCCAGATCTGCAAGGGCACCTGGGCCGACTTGCCGATGGCGCCACAGAAGACCAGAATCATCGCAATCGTCAGCAGCGTCGTATTGCCCGCGAAGACCTGGGAGACTCCATGCGTGCCAGAGCCAGCGAGGGTGGCGAAATCGAAAGTACCGCTTTTCCAGAAGAGGATCATGATACCGATGATAAAGCCCACATCCCCAATGCGGTTGACGATAAACGCCTGGATAGCCGCGGTCGCGGGTTGTGGACGGTCCTCGTCAGGTTTGGCGCGTTTGTTGATCCAGAAGCCAATCAGCAGGTAGGAACTCAAGCCCACCAGTTCCCAGCCGATAAAGATCACCAGGAAGTTCGCCGCAAAGACAATCACCAGCATCGAGAAGGTGAAGAGCGAGAGGTAGGAGAAGAAGCGCGCATAGCCCGCCGAGTCGTCCATATACCCCTGCGAATAGAACTGCACCAGCAGCGAGATCGTCGTCACTACCACCAGCATCGCCAGAGCGAGATGATCGACGTGGAAGCGGATCTCGAAAGGCACGAGTTGAGGTAGCAGGGTGGGGTTGGCCCATGAATAGTGGAAGATATCCATGCCCGCGTAGGCCAGAGGATGGCCGCTAATCGGCAGCACGCCGGTTGAGTCCAGCAAAAGCAGCCAGGAATAGATGCAGGCCAGGGCCATCACCAGGATGCCCAGATAGGCGCTGACCTTCGCGCCCATGCTGAGATGAGCCACTTTGGGATCATCGTCATCGTCGAGACCGTGGCTACCGTGATCGTCTTCGTGCCCATGCTCGTCGTGATTGAGTGCGTGAACCTCGCTTGCGTCATGCAGGGGTGCGTCAGTCGCAAGTGCCACCTGGTGGCGGCTGGCGAGATCCCACATGCGCGTACCGAAAATGATCACCACAAACGACAGCAACGGGGCGAAGAGGATCAGCCACGAATACTGATAAAAAGCCATTGTATCTCCTCACCGATCTGGCAGCAGGAACAGCGGTCGCTCCTCGCTGATCCGGCATGAAAAACAACCCTTAAGTTATTTGCCAGATCAGCATTAGAAATTAGCTGTGCGCCACATCGGAATACGCTACCGTAATCACCACTTCATCAGATTTATTTCGCCAACATCGACCGTGTTGCGTTTGCGATAGATCGAAATAATCATAGCGAGCGCGACAGCCGCTTCCGCGGCAGCAACCGTAATGATGAAAATGGCGAAGATTTGTCCAGTCAGAAACGTTGAATACGGCTTGACCTTATTAAAAAACGAAAAGGCGACCAGAGAAATGTTCACAGCATTGAGCATAATCTCGATGCCCATCAGGATCGCGATGGCGTTGCGTTTCGCAAGGGCACCATAGAGGCCGATGCAGAACAGCACGGCGCCAAGCACCAGAAAATGATTGAGCGTAGGATGCAAAAAATCCATCTGACTAATCCTCCCGGCCAATGACTATCGCGCCGACGATGGCCACGAGCAGCACGAGAGACGCAATCTCAAAGGGGAGCACGTAGCTATAGCAGGTCGGGCTATACAAAAGCTGGCCAATATAGACCACATTGTTGGTGGGCACAGGGCAGGCCCCGCCAGGACCAGCCGCGCCATACGCGGGCACGACTGCATGCACGACCTGCGTGCTGGACTGCGTAAACGTGCTGGCGAAGATCACGCCCACGCCAACCAGTGTGCTCACAATTAGCGCCACCGGCCAGCCCTTACTATTGGGATTGGTGATAAAGTTCTGGTTGGTGAAGCGCGTAAGCATCAGCGCAAACAGAATCAGGATCGTCACCGCTCCAGCGTAGATGAGAATCTGCACAATAGCGATAAACTCTGCGTTGAGCAGCAAGTAGATGCCCGCGGCCATCGCGAAAACGACGACCAGGGCCAGGGCGCTATGTACAATCTTGCGCGCCCCAACGACCATCAGAGCCGATCCCACCAGGATGATGGAGATCAGCCAGAACAGGAGAGTGGCCATAAAAAAACCTCCGCGTAATTCGGATGTCCAGGAAAATATTTCGCAGACATAAAAGTGTGAGCAGGGTGATCTTGAATAAGAGCGTTGGTGAAGCCTTCCCATCTCACACGTCAATGCTGAAATCTATGCTTACTTATAATTGTATCATGCGTGTGCTTATAAAAACACGAAGCTGGTACTGATACCTCTGTGAGATTGTAGCAGAAGGTTGGAATTCTGAAAAGGGTGGCTGGTAAAAGCTCTTACCCTTGCTCGCGTGCCTGATATTGTCAACTATCTCCTCGATAGCACGCGCATTTTTATCCGATTGTGTCTATTTTAGGGAGATTTGGGCCGTGTACATAGTGAATGGTGCCGGGCTTATGCTATAATGAATGGCAGACATCCAGGCACACTACTAACAAAGCAAGGTCAAGCAAGAAGCATGAGTATATCGCAAACCACACCAGAAGAAAGCACTGTCAGTCGCCTTTTTTGCCCTCAATGCAAGGCCGCGTTACCGCTGCGTGCAACTTTTTGCGGTTCCTGTGGCGAGCGTGTCAAAAGGAAAAAGCAGGTCGCTGTCATCGATGAGCAGGACATCAATAATCGCTATCGCATCACGACGCTGGTGCGCAGGCGTCCCTATATACATCTCTACTTTGCCCAGGATATTCTTCAATCGTCTACGCAGAGCCGCATGGTGGCCATTCGGGATATTGAGATCAGCGGCCTGACAAAAGAGGCCAGAGCAGAGGCTATCGCATTGGCTCAGCAGGAGTATGATCGTCTGCGTAGCTGGCATATCCCACACCTGCTGGCGAGCATGGAGTTGCGCATTTTTCAGGATCACCTTTTCCTGATCTCTGGCATGCCGTTCCTGCCACGGGAAGCAGCGAGTGACCAGGCCTCGCGCCTCTATACCTTGCAGGATTTTCTGCAAAGCGGGCAGGGGCTGCCCAAAGAGTCGCGCGCGCTGGCCTGGGTACGCAGCCTTTGCCAGACGCTTGAGCGCCTGCATCGTCAGGGGATTGTGCCTGGCGACCTCGACCCCTATACGATAGTTCTCAATAAGAATAGCGCCGATGCGGAGCCACGTTTGATGGTCTCCTGGATGCCGCCCGAACTCCAGAAATTGCTAGATCGACCCACAGAGCCGTCCGCGCCCCAGATTTCGTACTTTAGTGCGCCCGAAGCGCTGGATGGTAAGGCCGACGCTCGTTCGGATGTCTATAGCCTGGGCGCATTGCTCTACCTCCTGCTCACAGGCACGCCGCCCGATGAATCAACGCTGCGCCATCGCCGACGCCTGCGCAGTCCGCGTGAACTCAATACGCGCGTCAGTCCCCAGCTCGATGAATGTGTGATGCAGGCTTTAGCACTCGATCCCGATGCACGTTTCGCCAGTGCTGCTATGTTGATGACGGCTCTGGAGAATGCGCGTGTGCATCAGATCTCCCCCAAAATGTCTGCTGCCGCCGTCCAGTCCTCTGAGACGAATGTGGCTGAGGCGGAGACAGTGCGTATTGTCCCGCTCTCGCAACAGGATGTGGCGCGCTGGCGCGCGGCCAGGGAGCAGGTGGCGATCCAGAACACCCATATCTTGCCTGCTCCCCCCGCTGCCACTCCTCTCCCACAGACCGGGCAGGCTCAGAGCAATGGCAAGGGCTTCGGACCGTTACCCACCACACCCTATCCAGGGAGCAGGCTGCCCGCGCCTGACTCTCGACAGGGCTTGAGTGGCCGCGACACACCCGCGCCCGCACCGACACCGCTCGCGCCGCAAGCAGCCTGGAAACAACGTCTCACGGGTATCACGGGTATCCTCCCTGCGCTGAAGCCAGAGTCGCAACCAGTTCCAGGTAAGCAGAAGGAGAAAAGCAAGCCCCCGAAGAAGTCCAAACAGGTCCAGGTTGCCCCCCAAAAAGCAGCTTCAAAACAGGCTGCCGCGCCAAAAAAGGCCAGTGCGCAGCCCAAAGCGCCAAAGATACCAACCGGCGAGACCTCGTTGCTTAAACAGATGCAACGATTGCTACTCGGCCAGCAACAACACGCGGTCGAAGCCGCGGCTATCGTCGAGACACCCATGCGCGTGCGCCCGGATCAGTCCTACAATCTGCGTCTGCACATTGTCGGGCGCGACGAACCTGCCCCCCATCCCAACGCCAAAAAAGGCGCATCACCCGCTGGATTGAGCGCGCTCGCCCACGGTGAAACGATCCAGGTGGAAGTCCGCTCGGTTCTGCAGCAAGGCTATACCTACATCCTGCAACGGGCAACCGTGACGGTCCCCGCGCACGGTTACGCGGCAGAGGTGACGATTCCCATGCAGCCACAATCAGGGATGGCATCAGGCCGCCGCGAACGTCTGCATGTGTTTTTCCTGGACAGTCAGCGTAGCCCAATCTACGAGAAGCCTTTTGTGGTAGAGGTGTTTATCTCGCCTCTGGTGCAGCTTGGGCGCGAAGGACATCAGGTACTGACTATCCCGATTTGAGCATGCATACAAGAGAGCTTCCCAATGAGCGGCAGGTGCACCCGCCGCTCTTTTATGTATCAGGCCCCGAAAATAAAGACCGTGCCAGCCATCATGGCATAGAGCAGGATCAGCAGCAACCCTTCGAGCCAGACCAGCTCGCCATCGCGGGTGATCTCGCTAAACAGGAAGGTTGCCAGACCCAGCACGGCCAGTTCAACGATGCTGAAGACCAGGTCCAGGCGCATGGGCATGGCCACGCTGACCAGCACGAGAATGGGAGCCATCAGCAGCGCGATCTGAATGGAAGAGCCAGCGGAAGCCGCCAGGACCATGCCCATACGCTTCTCCAGAGCCATGCTAATCGTGTTGAAGTATTCGGGCAGGGCGCCGATCAGGGGCACAAAGATCAGGCCAACAAAGGCTGGATTCCAGTGTAGGGCTGTCGTGAGCGGGTCGATAGTGCCGACCAGGATGTCAGAGAGCCAGCCCACGCCGATGGTCGCTCCAGCCAGTAGCAGCAGCGCCGGGATGAGACGGGGCTTGCGTTCAGATGCTGTTGCATTTGGCGCACCAGCTATCGACTGCTTGCCCTCTTGAGCTTCGCTGGTGGGAGGGTTTGCAACCGGCGGTTTGCCTTCGCGCATCTCAGTGCTCGACTGGCCCGCAATCGGCGGCTTGCCTGCGAGAGTTTCGCTACTCTGTTGGGTTGCAACTGGTGGCTGGCCTGCGGGGGTCTCGCCACTCTGTTGACCTGGGGCCGCTTGTTTGCTCTCGTGATCCAGAATAGTCACGACGGTCTTATCGATCTGATGCAGCACTCCGCTTTTATTTGGGCCGGCGCTGTTCGTGAGATGGCGGCGGTAAGCCAGCAGACGTGTAATGGCCACCGCTGAACGCTCGCCGAGTAGAAGATTAAACTCATTGTCCTCGGTCTTGGCAGACTTGTCGCCCAGGCGAAAAACGCTGAAGAGAATCGAGGCCACATAACCTAGCAGGAGCAGCACCGCGATAAAATCTGAGAGCAGCACCCCTTGCTGATAGATCTGCGCGTGTGGCTGTCCATTGTGTGAGGCCAGCAGTTCCGCGAAGGTTGGTAGGAGCAGGCCGCCCACACATAACGCGAGCAGCGAGGCATACTGACTGGCCGGGCGCGTCTCGAAACGCAAACGCCCAGAGCGCGCGGAGCCAACGCAGATCGCTACACCCAGGACCAGCAGGGCATTGCCCAGAATCGAGCCAATGATCGAGGCGCGCACAACATCGATCAGCCCGGCGCGCAACGCAAAAACCCCGATAATCAGCTCGGTTGCATTGCCGAAGGTCGCAAACAGCAGACCGCCGATAAGTTCACCCGTGTGTGCCGCGATCTGCTCCACCGCCTGCCCGATCAGCGCGGCCAGCGGAATAATTCCAAGCGCCGCGATCACAAACACGATGAACGACGGCAGCGGTACATGCACAAGCTCGATCAGGCCAGTCGCCACAGCAAAGATCAGCAGGCCATAGAGCCAGCGTGGCATAGACGTCTCCCCTTTGAAATACAGAGAAATAGAAGATTAACTTTCATAGAAGGAGTCTAACAGAATGGTCAAAGATGCGCCAGCCTTTCAGCGGACCCTTTCCCCCACCCATTTTTCTCGCTATAATACAAGCGGTACATCTGTACCTCACTTATCGATAGATAGCACAATCCGGCTGTGTTTTCTGCAGGAATGGGGTCCATCACTGCCAGGTGGCTCTCTCTGCGCGCAAAACAGCCTGCCGACGCCACAGAAAGCGAGCACAACGATATGGACTTTTCGCTCAACGAGGAGCAACTGGCTATTCGCGACACCTGCCGCGAGTTCGCGGACCAGGAGATCAAGCCGCGCGCCGAGGGTATGGACCACAGCGGCAAGTTTCCCTATGACCTGATCGAGAAAATGGGCGAACTGGGCCTGCTGGGTCTGCCTTTCCCAGAAGAGTATGGCGGCGCGGGCGCGGACTTCCTCTCGTACTGCATCGCTATCGAGGAGATCTCGCGCGGCGATGTCTCAGTAGGCATTACGATGGAGGCCCATACCTCGCTGGGCGCGTCTCCCTTCTATCTCTTTGGCAGCGAAGAGCAGAAACAACACTATCTGCCCACCCTGGCCAGCGGCAAGCAGCTCTGGGCCTTTGGTCTGACCGAACCCGAAGCTGGCTCTGACTCCGGCGGCACCGCGACACGCGCCACCCTGAGCGATGGCCACTGGCACATCAACGGCGCGAAGGCGTTTATCACCAACGCTGGCACCGAGATCACCGGTGGCGTGACCATTACCGCTGTGACCGGTCAGCAACCCGACGGACGCAAAGAGATTACCAATATCATCGTGCCCAAAGGGACGCCCGGCTATACCATCGGCAACCCCTACAAGAAAATGGGCTGGAAGGCCTCCGATACGCGCCCCCTGACCTTCGAGGATTGTGTCATCCCCGCCGCAGACATCCTGGGTCAGCCAGGGGACGGCTTCAAGCAGTTTATGCAGATCCTCGACGCGGGCCGCGTGGCCATTGCCGCGCTGTCGGTCGGCCTCGCCCAGGCCTGCCTCGACGAGTCGCTGAACTACGCCCAGACGCGCAAGCAGTTCGGCCAGCCTATCAGCAAATTCCAGGCCATCCAGTTTAAATTAGCCGATATGGATACCGAGATCGAACTGGCGCGTTTAATGTATTACAAGGCCGCCTGGTTGCACATGCAGGGCAAGCCCTACACGCGTGAGGCCTCGATGGCCAAACTGTTCGCGTCCGAAACCGCCAAACGCGCCGCTGACCAGGCTGTGCAGATTCACGGCGGCTACGGCTTTATGGACGAATATCCCGTCTCGCGCTACTGGCGCAGCGTCAAAATCAACGAGATCGGAGAAGGCACCAGCGAGGTCCAGCGTATGCTCATCGCCAAATCCCTCGGCTGCTGATCCTTGAGCGCATCCCATGTCAGGTCTTTTTGTATCGGTTACTGGGCAGTGCAGGCGCAATAGCCCCCGCTGCCCAGTAACATATGAGTATCTAGGACGTGCCACATGGCCGAGTTGGACGTGCCAGACTTCCTGGATGGTACCCACATTCCACCTGATTTTAAAAACTCGGATGTCGCCCGTTGTATACACAGAGGGGCACACGCGTTTACTCATTGCCCACCCGACGCCCAGGATTTTTCGTTGCATACCCTGAAATTTTTGTTGCATTATGCACAAGGAGAAAGACGCACATGGAGATTACGCCCGGCTCCGAGAGCCTCGCCCAGGTCCAACGCCATCCATCCAAAAACCAGTTCGACTTCAGACGTTTCCACTTCCCCCAGTTCAACCATAATCATCCGCCAGTCGTAAACGTGAATGCGGTCATCGACGAGAAATTGACTGTTGGGCAGAAAGTTGCCGATATGGTAGCAGCTACTATGGGGAGCTGGCGCTTTATCATTATTCAGAGTGTTCTTCTCACAGCCTGGATTCTGTTAAATATCTTCGGCCCCGCTAAATGGGATATTTACCCTTTTATCCTGCTCAATCTTGCCCTTTCCTTCCAAGCAGCATACGCCGCGCCTTTCATTATGATTTCACAGAACAGGCAGGCCGAGAAAGACCGGCTTACCGCGCAAAACGACTATGATACCGACTGCAAAGGTGAGCAGGAGATCGGTCACAAGCACCTCCGGATGCGCGACTTCTGCGACCAGGAGATCGGTCACATCATGGAACACCTCGATCACCAGGACGAGCTGATCCTGCAGATTGTGAAGCGGCTGGAAGATCAGCACCAGGTCATGCTGGGGCACCTGGCACGGCTGGACCCAGAGCTGGCGCAGAAACTTGGCATTGAGATGAAACAAGTGAGCGCCCCGCCTGTTGTTGAGCCGGAGCGGAGCGAGAACGCCTAAAGGACGAGTGCCCACACCACGCCACGTGGCTCCAGAGCGCGCACCGTGGTGTGGTATGGGCACGATTGTGCCAAAGTGGTTCCCATTCCCCTTGCGCCAGACGACGCTGGCCAGAGCGAAAAACATCGCGGTGTAGAGAGTGAGCAGCATCACCACTATCGAAAAACATCGAGATCTATGATTGTTTCGCCCCTGCTATGCTAAGCATGATAAGAGGCCAGCGTTCCTTTTGCCGACGACGAGGGAGATCAGATCATGCGTAAAAACAGTATATGTCTATCTCTACTTCATAAGCGATCCCACTCTCTGTGTACATGCGTCGTCGAGGTCACGCGTAAAACCTGTATATATCTTGTATTGTTCTCCTGTTTCCTGCTCTTTCCCCTCTTAATCGCGTGCGACAAAGACCCCTCTGGCATACCCTATCAGCACATTCTCCACTCTCCCACGGCTATTCCGCCTGCTTCGGTGGAGCGCGTGGATTGGAGCAACTTCACCTATACCTTCACCTGTTACACCACGCGGCCCGTCACGATCAGGCTGCACAACGGCAGTGCGCAACAGAACGGCGTCACCTACAGCGTCCTCAAGCCAGTTTTCGGGGAACTCACAGGGACTGGTCAACTGGCAGCAGTAATTATCTTCCAGTGTACAGCCGCCGACGCAGCCCCGGCCCAGGCCTTTGTGTACGGCGGCACCGCGCAATATCCCACCCTGCTGGCCATCCTGCCCCCTGATGAGCACGCCCATTTCGGAGTGCGCGCGGCCAGCATCTCCCACGGCATCCTGCAACTCAGCGGCGATGGCTACACCGCGCAAGATCCACTCTGCTGCCCCAGCCTGAAGGTCATCACGCGCTATAAATGGAACGGCACCCATTTTAACGTCCTGAACGCCGAAGCCTTTCCTGTGGCGCCACCTAAGACGTGATAAAGGGAAGATTTACCAAAAATTTACGATTTTTTGACATATCCTTCAGATTTTGTGTGTATTCTAGCGCTATTGATGTTATGCGCGGAGCTGTGGAGATGGGTGGGCAGGGTGATGAGCTGCATGGGATGGCAGCAGATTGCAGGAAACACACGAATGGTATCGGGTCTTCAGGAAAAAATGGCTGCTGTACAGTCAAAGCTCGGAAGCAAGCTGGTTTTTAGCCATTTGCTGGTCGCGCTGGGTTCGCTGCTGATCTTGATGCTCGTGACCTCCTTCGCCGTTCAGAGCTATTTTGCGAATTACCAGCATAAATTGATCTATGCGCAATCACTGTATGAGGCGACTTATTATGAGAAGCTTTATCGCCGAATTGGTGGCTCCTGGAATAACATGCCTACGCTTGAGAGGCAAGGGGCAAATCTCGCGCTACTGATTGTGGTCGATCAAGCTGGCCAACCTAAGTTGCTCCAGGAGCCGTCGTATCTGTCATTGAGCCGGGCGGAAGTCGCGCTGATCCAGCAGAGTATTAACAGCGCGCTGGCTGGCGAGACGGTGACGGGTTATCTGCAAGGTGCCAACCCTGACGTCTTCTCCGGCTATTATGTCTGTCAGCCCCTCAGCGTGGACGGGCAGCGCATCGGGGCCATACTACTGGCCGATCCCGAAGTCTATCCGCAGGGTTTTTCGCCCGCGAGCTTTCTCACCAACGTCTCAACCGCTCTACTCTGGTCGGGCGTGGGCCTCGCTCTGATCGTCGCCCTTTTCAGTCTCTTCTTCGTGCATCGGCTGACCCGTCCGCTGGTCCACATGAAGCGGGCCGTCGATAAACTCTCCGCTGGCAATTATAGCGAGCGCATCGCCGGTCCTTTTCCGCAAGACGAGTTGGGTCAACTGGCCCATTCCTTCAATAACATGGCTCAGCAGATAGAAGAAGATATCGAGGCGTTGCAGCGTCAGGAGCAGTATCGGCGGGAAATTACGGCGAATATCGCGCACGACCTCTCCACGCCGCTGGCCTCGATTCGCGGCTTTAGCGAGGCACTGGCCGATGGTATGCTGCAAAATGAGCAGGCCCGTTCTGACGCCTATGCCGTGATTATCCGCGAGAGTGAGCGCTTATCCCTGCTCATCAAAGATGTGCAGCAGCTTTCATCGCTCGAATCGGGCCAGATTTCTTTCGACTACGCCCTCGTCGACCTTGCCACGCTGGTCAAAGAGACCGTTGAAGTCATCACCTTGCAGTGCACGGAGGCGGGGATTGAGCTGCACAACAACTTCGATCCCGCCAGCAAGCTGCTTATCTCTGCCGACAGCAATCGACTCGTCCAGGTCTTGCTCAACCTCTTTGACAATGCCAGGCGCCACACCCCGCCGGGTGGCACCATCACGATAGAGGGTGCGTTAAAAGACGAGCGTGTGCTGCTCTGGATCAAAGACAGCGGGACCGGCATTGCGCCCGCCGACCTGCCGCATATCTTCGAGCGTTTCTATCGCGCAGACCCCGCGCGCACCTCCACCACTGGGAGCAGCGGCCTGGGTCTGGCCATCGTGAAGACCATTGTGACCATGCACGGCGGTAGCATCCACGCGGAAAGCCAGCCAGGGCAGGGAACCACGATGCTGCTGGCCTTTCCCACGCCAAAATCTTAGCCCCTCTCTCGACTGCCCCAGTTTTGCGAGAGGCGCGTGTTCAGTAGGAAGACAGAATGGGCGCGCCCGGCCATACACAGAAAGATCGACACGTGCAATTACATCATTCTTCTTATTGGCGGTCTGAGAGTTTTTCTCCGTTGATACAAATTCTGGCAAAGTTATAGAGTGCTCCAGGCTCTTGATATATTGCAGGATTGCTGCTATACTTTGCTCAGATACTACATCCTGAAAAGATGTGGTGTTCCAAGCCTTGTGAGAAGCTACGACAGATCCCCTCTGTGAGGTAGAAAGAGCAAGTGTATGGCGCGAATGTGTGTTGGGTGTCGGGTCCAAAAGAGCGAGAACGCGTTTTATCAGCAGCAAACATCCCCTCAGGAAAGAATGAACTTGTGCATTGCGTGCTTTCAGCGTAGAAATCCTGAAAAAGTCTGTGATCGATGCCATATGATGAAGCCTCTGAGTGCCTTTCCTCTCCACATCTCCAGTGCCGATGGGCATCGCCTGTCCTGTGCGTCGTGCTTGAGTGGTCAGCAGCAGGTCACTCTGCCGCCTGTGCCTCGCTCTGAGCATCCATCGGTGATCTGGGCCAGGGAGATGCTGGCGCGCCCCAATGTCGTCATCCTGGATACCGAAACAACCGGTTTGGGTGCGATTGATGAGATTATTGAGATAGCAATCATCAATACGCGCAACGGCGTATTGATGAACAGGCTCTTTCAGTGTCAGATGCCAACGATCCCTTTTCAGGCGACGCGAGTGCATGGGCTTACCAAAGGCGACCTCAACGGTGCATGCGCCTTCCCTCAAGTGTGGAATGCGCTGACAAGACGCCTGGCCAGTTGGGAGATACTCATCTACAATGCCGACTACGATCTCAGAATGTTGAACTACACGGCGAAGCGCTATGGGCTGGTTCTGCCTGCCTTGAGCGCCCAATGTTTAATGAAACGCGCCTCGGAGTACATAGGAGGTAAAAAGAGCAAATATAGTTTGGCCGACGCTTGCGCCCATTTTCAGATAGAACAAAGCGAGGCGCATAGAGCGCTCGCTGACGTTCAGAACTCCCTGAAAGTCTTGCAAGCACTGGCGGCACAGGCATAGAGAGTGATGCGTTGCTTTTCCCTGTCTGCCAACTGCGTGAGCAGCGGTGCACCCGCTTGGTGGACTTCCATCAGCCGAAACCGTGTCGTTTGTCATATTAAGCACAACCATGTTGCGCGGATCTCAGTGACCGACTGTGTGAGCAGAGATCCGCGCATCTCTCCCCAGGCAGCCTGACACGAATTCCGCTTTCTCCGACGTACTTTTTTCCATCAAAAACCTTTGCAAAAAGAGGTTCGCGCAACCTATAGCATAAAGTGGCTTCTCATGCTATACTATGAGCACAGCGGGCGCAATGGGTGGGGATGCCCGTTCGGGCTTGATACGCCAAAGCGAAAGTCTAACAGAGGATCTACGCCCCGGCGCAATGGGTGGGGATGCCCGTTCGGGCTTGATACATCCCCCGTAGGGGTAACAGAACGGCCTCTGAGTTGCAAATATGTTATACTTGAGGTGACGATTTTTGCGATGATTTTCTTCTCAAGCCAGAACGGGCACAACGATGTTTAATGAGTATATCGAAAAAGCGATGTAACGCGCTCACTACGAACAAACCGAAGATGGAACCTTTTTTGGGCGGATTGCTGGCTTTAAAGGTGTCTGGGCAAACCAACCAACTGAGCAGGAATGTCGCACAGAATTGCGCGAGGTTCTGGAAGGTTGGATACTCCTCAATAT
>CAXUEY010000127.1:0-16234 GCA_964250225.1 uncultured Ktedonobacteraceae bacterium
GCTCGTGCTCTTGGCCCGTGCTCTTGGCCCGTGCTCTTGGCTCGTGCTGGCCCGGTCCGTGTACGCGTCCTGAGTCGTTACAAAAGCATGCAGCGGCAACGGACGTTGAGATTTTCAGACGCGCGTGAAAAAAAGGAGGCGAGAGCAGGATGCAGCCAGGACGAGTACGTAAAACCAGGCGCGTGTGGCTGCTGATTCTGCTTCAGCTCGCCCTGAGCTATGTGGTGGTGGGGATTGTTGCCAGGGCGTCCTATTTCTTCGGCGGCATTTTGATCATTTTGCTCTGGCCTGCCGTCGGGCTGCTGCTCACATGGAATCTCGCGCGGAACCTGCGCGCGCTGGCTACAGCTCTTGAAAAACTGGCCAGCAAGACCTCGCTCAAGCCGCTTTCGTTGCGTGGGCGCTGGCCACTGACGCCGCTGTTCAATGCGCTGAATACGCTGGCACAGGGCGCGGGTAAGCAGGGGCAGCTTACTCAACAAACGACCGAGTATCGCGACCAGTTGTTACAGCAGGTCGGCAAGACGGCTGCTCAGGAGGAGCGCAACCGCCTGGCCCGCGACCTGCACGATTCGATCAAGCAGCAGATCTTTAGCATTGCCGTCAGCACCGCCGCAGTCAAGGTGCGCTGGGAGAGCGATCCCGCGAGTGCGCGCAAGACCATCGATGATATCGAGGTCACGGCGCGCGAGGCGCAGGTGGAGATGCAGGCGCTTTTGCAGCAGTTACGTCCGGTGGCGCTGGAAAATGTCGGGCTGATAGAATCGCTGCGCATGCAGTGCCAGGCGCTGGGCTACCGCACGGGCGCGCAGGTGGTCAGCGAACTGGGCGAGTTGCCCGGTGATGAGCAGATACCGCTGGGCGCGCAGGAGATGCTCTTTCGCATTGTGCAGGAAGGATTCGCGAACATCGCTCGTCACGCGCGCGCCACGCATGTCTGGCTGAGCCTGTACTGGCAGCACAACGCGCTATTGTTGGAGATCGGCGACGATGGTCAGGGCTTTGACCTGGCGAGCGTCGAGCAGCCCAATGGCCAGGGAGGAATGGGCCTCTTCAACGTGCGCGAGCGCGTTCAGGCGCTGGCGGGCAGCGTGACCATCTGGAGCCAGCCGGACAGAGGCACGACACTGCACGTGTATCTACCCCTGGCCGAGCAATCGTCGAGCGCGCAGGAAGAAGAGGAGCCTGATCCAGAACTGGTGGCTGCAGCACGCAAAGCCAGGCGCATCACGCGCTTCGGCGTGGTCATGGCGGAACTGGCGGCTGCCTGCATCCTGCTCTACACGCCGTTGCAAATAGCTATCTTTAGTGTGGGCATCGGCCTTGTGCTGGCGTTCGCGGCCTGGCTCTGGTCCCAGCGAGCACGTCGGGAAGTCACTGCGCAGAGCGGCACACACGCCCGGCGCGAGCGGCTCTCCTTGCTAGCTGCCAGTTCGGAGCTGCTGGCCCGCATCCTATGGGTAGCCGGGCTCTACGCGGGCTATTTCTATGCCAGCCACGAATTCTCGTTCTGGGCATTGGCGAGTATCGCAGGGATATGTGCCATTGTCACTGCCGCCGCTCTCCTGTGCATCCTGTATTACTGGCAGAGTGACCGCGC
Organism: uncultured Ktedonobacteraceae bacterium; assembly: GCA_964250225.1. Taxonomy (GTDB): domain Bacteria; phylum Chloroflexota; class Ktedonobacteria; order Ktedonobacterales; family Ktedonobacteraceae; genus Paraktedonobacter. The sequence goes on from CAXUEY010000127.1 coordinate 1,601, forward strand.
GTATCAGGCACGCGATGAGTCGGGTGAGCAGTTGAGCAAGCAGTTTGATCGGTTGGTGATCGACTCGGTGGCCTGGTGCTGTGTGGCGGGATCGATGCTGTTTCTGAGCAATGTCACGTTCTCGCTAGATTTTCTGCATCTCTCAGGGAGCCAGTGGGTTCCAAATGCCGCGTTGCTCATGCTCATAGCCTGGCTGCTCTTTCTTCTCGCGAACTGGGCGCAGATTGTGCGCTGGCATCGCCTCACACCTGGAGGGTTAAGATAAATGGCTGAACAGATTGGCGTGGTGCTCGTTGATGACCATCGCGTTGTGCGCCAGGGCTTGCGCGTGTACCTGGAATCGTTCCCTGATATCACGATTGTCGGCGAGGCGTCCAGTGGCGAAGAAGTGTTGCGGCAGATCGAACGCTGGCTACCGGACGTGGTGGTCATGGACCTGCTGATGCCCGGCGGCATCGATGGCGTCGAGGCGATTCGCCAGCTACGTCATCTCACGCCCCATACACAGATTATCGCCCTGACCAGCTTTACCGACGATGCGCGTGTGATCGCCGTTCTGCGCGCCGGTGCGCTGGGCTACGTGCGCAAAGATGCCGCGCCAGAGGTCTTGCTGGCCGCGGTACGCGCGGCAGCTCGCGGCCAATCGTTGCTCGACCCATCGCTCGCGAAGACGGTTTTGCAAGAACTGGCACGCGGCGAGAAGAGCGAGGCATCCCTTTCAGAGCGCGAACAGGAGGTGCTACGCCAACTCGCGCTGGGCCACACCAACCGCGAGATCGCGGAAACCCTGCTGGTGAGCCCAGAGACCGTCAAAACCCACGTGGGCAATATCCTCGCCAAGCTGCACCTGGCGCACCGTGCCCAGGCGATGATCTACGCGCTCAAAAACGGCATTATCTCGCTGGATGATATTGAACTATAGAAAGGCTGGGATCGACTATGTTCAAATACGCCTCGCGCTATCTGCCCCTGCTCATCCTGGCCCTGCTGCTCATCCCTGTGCGGCTCTACTTCACCCAGGGCAACCCTCTGCACCAGGTGCCGGGACAGCCGTCTACAACAACGCTGCCTTCACCATTCAAGGTTGGCAGCGCGCTTTACGGCCTGGCTTTCTCTACCACGCAGCAGGGGTGGGCCGTTGGGGGCACCTTTACGACCACACCAGATAAGTACGACAAAACGCTGGCACAGGTGGTCGGGGCCAGTGGCACAATTATGCAGTACACCAATGGCAACTGGCGCGTCGTAGCCTCGGCACGCAAACCGCTGCTGGGTGTGGCGATGGTCTCGGCCAGCGATGTATGGGTCGTGGGTTACGCCGGCGAGCTGCTTCATTACGATGGACAGCAGTGGGCCAACGCGAGCAGCCCCACCAGCGCAAGTTTGCGCGGCGTGGCCATGCTCGCGGCTAATAATGGCTGGGCCGTTGGCTTTGGCGGTACGATCCTGCACTACGATGGCAGCCAGTGGAGCCGCGTGGCCAGCCCCACCACCAGCGACCTGCAAAGCCTCGCCATGCCCTCGACTGACGAAGGCTGGGCTGTCGGAGCCAACGGCACGATCCTGCACTATCACGCGGGCGCCTGGAGCCTCTTCTCCGATCCGCTTAACAACACGCTCACCAGCGTCTCGATGCTCTCGCCCAATGAAGGCTGGGCCGTTGGGAATAGAGGCACGATCCTGCACTACCGCGATGGCGCGTGGGGGCATGTAGGCAGCCCGACAGCCGATCCTGGCTATAATGCGCTCGATTTCTACGCCGTCGCGATGACCTCTGGGCGCTCTGGCTGGCTCAGCGGGTCAAACAATCTGATGACCTACAGCGACGAGATCTGGACGGACGCGAGCCAGGCAGAGACTTTCCAATATAACGCACCCATTTACAGCATCACCATGACGGCTCCCGGCGAAGGCTGGGCCGCTGGCGATCAGAATACCCTCTACCATTGCCACAATGGACAGTGGTCTCAAGTTACGAATGGATAAAAACCCAATACGAATGTATGACAAAGGAGTGTTACCAATGGCTTATTCAACCACAAAGCTCACGCGGCAGAGCAGCACCCTGATGCTGCCCGCGATAGCAAAGCTGGCCCGCAAGCGTTTCAAGCAGACGTGGGGCCTGTTATTCACCACCTGGCTGGGCATGCTGGCGATGCTGGTGCTGGTCTGCGCCGTCCCGCTCTTCTCGCGGGTTGCGACCTCGGCGAACCTGCTGGACCTCGCGCGCAATGCTCAAGGCGGAGCGAATATCACCTTTAACGTGGGGAGCAGCGCGCCCACCGCGAGCCAGCTCCAACAGAATGAGCAGCAGATTGGCCAGCTCACCCATAGCTATCTCGGCCCCTATCTTAGCGCTGGCGATGCCCAATTGGCGGTGAAAACGCCCGATTTGCAGGTGTTTGAGCCGCAGAGCACCGTTGCTGACCCCCAGAGCGGCCTGGCCATCTCTGCCTTTAATAATGCCCAGACCACGCGCGATGTCACGCTGTTACAGGGCAGACTCCCGCAGGCAGCCAGCGACGCCGTTGAGATCGCGGTGACGCAGAAAACTGCGACGGCCTTTCATCTGCACATTGGTTCACTGAAGCAGGTACGTTTTCCGCTCACCAATACTCCGGTGATCTGGCAGCTGCGTGTGGTTGGCATTCTCGCGGTAAAACCCGCTGCCGGGAATATCTGGCAGGTTCCCCAGTTTGGGCCGCCGCTCATCTCGAATGATCCCAACCAGTATGATGGCGTGGCGAATCCAGGCGATGGACTGGTGATATACAACGCCCTGGCCTCGCAACAGGTCATCCTGCCAAAAATTAACCGGGTCCAGCTTAACCAGCCGACCCTGGGGATGATCGCGCTCAACTACACGCCCGCGCAGCCACAGCACGCGGCTTCCGGTGGGGGTCCACAGCCGACGTTTTCGCTCTCCTGGAGCTACGCCTTTGATCCCACGCGTGTGACCGTGGATAACGTCTCAACGCTCATTCAACAGTATCGAAATTTGCAGAACCAGTTCTACTCATCCAGCCAGGATAACGGCGGCTACTCTGGCCCACCTATCCAATCAAATTTCCTGGCAGCCCTGGATCTCTATTCAACCGTAGGTATCGCTTTGCAGATTGGCATCACCCTGCTGCTGATCCTCATCCTCGGCCTGGCGCTTTTCACGGTCAGCATGCTCTCAGCGGTGCTGGTCGAGCGGCAGACGGCGACGATTGCAGTCTTGCGCAGTCGTGGCGCGACGCGGCGTCATATCTTCGGCGCCTTTGTGCTGCAAGGTCTGGGCCTGGGGCTGGCCACGCTGCTGGTCGCGCCCGTGCTGGCTCTGTTGCTGGTCGCGGGCATCGCGCGCGTACTGATCTCGCCGCAAGACCTGCAAGCGTTAACGGCCATTACCAGCGATCCTGTGCTGGCGCTGCTCCAGATCAAGTGGTTCGCGCTGATTACCGTGTGTATAGCGTTTCTCGCGCTGGTGCTGGCCGTGCGTAAAGCCACCAGACTCGACATTGTGATTCTGCGTCAGGAGGCGGCGCGCACCACGCAGAAACCCTTCTGGCGACGCGTGCACCTGGACCTCTTTGTCGGCTTCCTGGTCTGCCTGGGCTATGCGTTTTATGTCTACCTTGAAAGTTTGCCCGCGGGCGTCCATCAGTCACTGCGTTATATAGTGGCTCCTCTGGCCTATATTGCCGCGCCCGCTGTCTTAATCACGTTGCTGCTCTTCTTTATGCGCCTCTTCCCGCTGCTCCTGCGTCTGGGTCTGAAACTGGCCGCGCGTGGACGGCGTGCCGCATCAGTGCTGGCTTTCGCGCAAATGGAACGCATGCCCCGCGCAGTCTCGCGCCTGATCTTGCTGCTGGCCATAGCTGTGGCCACCTCATTCTACCTGCTGACCTTCATCGCGACCACGCAACAGCGCCCTGTGGATACGACCGCCTATCAGGTAGGGGCCGATTTTAGCGGACCTGTGGCAGTTGCGTCAGATAATGCTTCCCCACTCCAGACGTTAGAGGCAACCTATCGCGCACAAACGGGCGTGACGGCGGCGACGCTAGGGTATCGCGCTGATACGCAGCAAACTCCGCATTTTAATACCATTCATGTCGCCGCCATCGATGCCGATACCTACGCGCAGACAGCTACCTGGTCGCCACAATACTCCACGCAAGCGCTGAACGATTTGATGGGGCAACTGGCGGCGCATCGCGCTGACGCCGAGGAGCACAATGTCGTCTACGCGCTGGTCGATCCCAGTATGTGGCAGGGCTTGAATCTCTCGCCAGGTGAAGCGTTCTCCCTGCCCGTGCCCGGCTATGGCGCCAACGGGCAGATGCACTTTATCGCCCTGGCGGAGGTCAACACCATCCCTGGTTTCAATGATCTGCCGTCCGCGTCGTTCTTTGGCATCGGGCTGATGGCCGATTACCAGAGCTACGCCACGGTGTACGCCAAAGATAATCCCGGCAGCAGTCTCCAGCCCAACTATGTCTGGCTGCACACCAGCGACGACGCGAGCGCGCTGGCTGGTATTCGCCACGCGTGGCCCACGTTGATGGACCGGCGCGCCCTGCTAGAGAGCGCCCAGACAAATCCCTTACAGATCAATATTCTCGGCACCCTGATCGCGACCTGGATCAGTACAGCCAGCCGCCTCACCAATTTCGCGGTTCTGCGCGCTCTGGGCATGGCGCCGCGCCAGGTCGCCACGATCCTTAGATGGGAACAAGGCGTAGTCTACCTCGTGGCGCTGCTGCTGGGCCTCGGTCTCGGCTTCGTACTGACCGTCTTTGTGGCGCCCGCCTTCTCCCTACTTGACAATATAGGCGCGACCTCGGTCAGCTACAATTCCATCAGCGAGATTGTGCCGATCCGCACGGTCATCCCGCAGTTCCCCATCGGGCTGGTGCTCGCAGGTGTGACGTTGATCTGTCTGGGCGGACTCTTCCTGATGACGCTCATCGCCACCCGACCCTCGCTGAGCCAGACATTGCGCCTGAATGAAGATTAACTCAAAAAGTGGGAGTGCAAAGGGCTACTGCCCTCTGCACTCCCACCTGGAAGGAAATAGATATGCAAGAATTGCTGATTACCTGTGATAATCTAATCAAAATTTATAAAATGGCCGAGCTGGAGGCCGTGGCCTTGCAGGGGCTGGATCTGGAGGTCGCGAGCGGCGAAATGCTGGCCATCGTCGGCGCGTCCGGCTCAGGCAAGTCTACCCTGCTCAACATCCTGGGCGGCCTGGATGTGCCCAGCGCGGGCAAGGTCATGGTCGCGGGCCACAATCTGACGCGCCTGAACGAGGAGCAGCGCACGCGCTACCGTAGCCAGGTCATCGGGCATGTCTGGCAGCAGAGCGGACGCAACCTGCTCCCCGATCTGAGCGTCGCCGAGAACGTCGATCTGCCACAGATCTTCAACGGCACGCGCGCGGGACGCTACAAACGCCGCACGCGAGAATTGCTGGAGATCGTGGGGATCGCGGAGATGGCGCGCAAAAAACCCGCGCAACTCTCCGGTGGCGAGCAGCAGCGCGTAGCCATCGCCGTCGCCCTGGCCAACCAGCCGCCCTTGCTGCTGGCTGACGAGCCAACCGGCGAACTGGACTCGGTGACTACCCAGGAGATCATCACCTTTTTGCGCCAGATCAACCAGCAGCTTGGCGTGACCATTATTCTCGTCACACACGATATCGCCGTTGCCTCGCTGGTTGACCGCACCGTGGCTATTCGCGATGGGCGCACCAGCACCGAGACCATCCGTCGCGAGCAGCCGCTTGCCATCGATAACGCCGGGGCTAGCGCGGTGATCGGGCTGCCCGCGGAGACACATCAGGAGACGATCTTCATTGATCGCGTCGGCCTGCTGCAATTGCCCCACAAGGCAATGGAACATGTCGCGCTGCGTGGACGCGTTGACCTGCACGTGGCCAGCGACCACGTTGAACTCTGGGCCGCCGGCATGGGGGATGCGGTCTACGGCGCGTTGAACGCCAATGGCAGTAGCGCGGTGATTGGCCTCTCCACGCGCTCCCACCACGAAGTCGTGCTGGTGGACCGCGTTGGACGCCTGCAACTTCCGCCAGAGGCCCTGGCGACCATCTCCTTCAACGGACGCGCGCGCGTGCGCGTTGCTCGTTCGCATGTGGAATTGTGGCCATTAGCGGCAACTGAATATATCGCACTACTCAAGCAAGAAAGGGGTCTCTAGATGCTCCAACAATCGTATACGACAGCATTCATGGCACTGCCAGCCGCGGTAGTCGAGGCCAGGGGCGTCACGCGCGATTTTCGCGCGCCAGGCGGCACTACCCAGGCCTTGCGCGCTATCAATTTGCGCGTGCTGCCGGGCGAATTTGTGGCGCTGTGTGGCCGTTCTGGTTCAGGCAAGACCACCCTGCTCAACATCCTGGTCGGGCTGGACAACCCCACGCAGGGCGCGGTCAGCGTGCTGGGACAGAACCTGGCGGCCATGAGCGAGGGCCAGCGCGCCTTTCTGCGCCGCGAACAGATTGGCCTGCTTTTCCAGAACGCGCATCTCTTCCCTGCACTCACCGCCCAGGAAAACGTAGAGCTTGCGCTGCGTTTGCAGGCCATTCCCCCAACCGAGCGCGCCAAACGCGCGCAAGAGGCATTAGAACGCGTCGGGTTGGCGGCGCGTACACAGCACCGAGGGCTGGAACTATCGGGCGGTGAGCAACAGCGGGTAGCCCTGGCGCGCGCGCTCGTCCACAGGCCGCGTTTTATCGTTGCCGACGAGCCCACCGGCAACCTCGATTCCACCACGGGCCGTAACATCACCAGCCTGTTCCGCGAAATCGTACAGAGCATGGGCATTGGCCTGCTCATAGCCACCCACGATTCAACCGTCATGGACGCGGCTGCACGCGTGGTGCGCATCCACGATGGGATGATTGTATAGCGTCGCGTTGCTGCACGTCGGAGATGGATTTTGCATCTGTCTCTGAGTGCAACTCAATAGTTCACCAGAACGAGTGAGAACCCATGCCTCGACCAATTTATCTGGCTGATGGATGGGGTTCTCACTCGTTCTCACTCGTTCTCAATCTTTGCTCCTATATTACTGCTTGCTTGTTGCGTTGCATGAAGAACGCTGGTATACTGTGGCACATCTGCATATGCAACAAAAAGTATGTCGAAGGAGTTGAGATATGGGTAATTACGACCAGTCCATGAAATTACTGGTGGCCGCCAACCCGCTGGCCATCGCCACGTTGATCCTACGCTCGGCAGGCATCGAGCTTCCGACGGAGGGCATCGCGACTATTGAGCTGCTCAGTACCGAGTTTGAAGGAGAAGAGCTCGATGCCGATGCGCTGCTGCTCATCACCACCATTGATGGAGAAAAAATCCTGTTGCACATCGAGTTTCAGAGCAGCCGAGACACCACGATGCCAGATCGACAGATGGCCTATTGTTTACGCGCCCGCAAAAAACATGGATATCTGCCGATCATCTCGTGTGTGATCTACCTGCGCAAAGATGGTAACGTCCTCGAACCGCCAGCGTTCTGGCAATTACGCAATGGTCGCAAATGGATGATCTTTGACTATGTGTGCATCAAGCTCTGGGAGCACACCAGCGAGGAACTCCTCGCGCTGAACCAACCAGCGCTTCTGCCATTGACCTTGCTGACGCAGGGCGAAAAAAATCGTACAATGGTGGCAGAGATGTTTCAAACGTTATTGGACAATCGGCTGCAAGATGTGCTGCCAGTGGCAGAGATGTTGGCCGCGCTGGTCTTGAAAGAAAGCGACCTGGCGTGGCTGAAACGGGAGGTATCAATGTTAACTGATTTGTTTAAAGAGTCCCCAGCTTACGAGTGGATGACAGAGGATGCGCGAGAAGAAGGGCGCAAAGAAGGGCGCGAGGAAGGTCGTCGGCAAGTGGAGGAGGAGCGGCAGCGTGCGTTGGAGGAGCGGCAGCGTGCGTTGGAGGAGCGGCAGCGTGCGTTGGAGGAGCGGCAGCGCGCATTGAAAAATTTCCGGGAGACCGTGGTGGCTCTGGTGGCGAGAGATTTTCCAAAACTGGCAAAGCTGGCAAAGAAACAGGTGGCCCGCGTGGAGGATCTTGAACGCTTGCAGCACCTTATCCTTGAGATTACCATGACTCACGATGCCGCCAGAGCAGCAGAATTGCTGAGCAATCTCGATGAAGATGAGCAGGTGTAGTTTTTGGCCTGATAGCAGGTAATTTTGCATAGTGTGTGGGCCAGAGAAAGCGCGACGGCTGGCTTTTATCTCTGCTAGAAGATATAATGGGGGAAGGCGGACAAGGTAGCGGCGCGGTACTTATTCTCAAAGGGAGCACACACTATGCGACGAATAGCGATTCTGGCTGAGGGGATGTTTAACTGTCACGGCGGGAAAACTGCCACCGGGGTAATCCGGTATGGTATAGACCCGGTGGTGGCCGTCATCGATAGTACAAAAGCCGGGCAGGACGTGGCTCAGGCATTGGGCGCGGACTTCGGTCACGGCATTCCCGTGGTTCAAGATATCCACGCGGCCCTGGCCTATCAGCCCGATACTCTGTTAATTGGCATCGCGCCCGCGGGCGGCGCGTTACCTGAGAAGTGGCGCTGGCAACTACTGGCCGCGATTGAGGCTGGCCTCAACCTGACCAGTGGCCTGCACTTTTTTTTCTCCGACGATGCGGAACTGCGCGAGGCAGCGGCCAAACGCGGCGTTGAAATCTGGGATGTGCGCCGTCCCCCCGATACCAAACGCATTGCCCGCTTCAAACCCCATCGGCCCGGCAGCCATACCGTGCTGATGGTTGGCTCGGATTGCGCGGCTGGCAAGATGACCGTGGCGCTGGAGTTGGACCGCGAGGCACGCGCGCGCGGCTTGAGTAGCGCGTTTCTGGCAACCGGCCAGACGGGTATTCTCATCGCGGGCAGCGGCCTGCCAGCGGATCGCGTCATCGGCGACTTTATCGCGGGCGAGACCGAGCATCTGGTGCTGGACCTCGGCAACCAGCACGACTGGGTTTTTGTCGAGGGACAGGGCGCGCTCAACCACCCCAGCTACTCACCCGTCACGCTCGGCCTGATCCACGGCTCAATGCCCGAAGCCATGATCTTTTGTCACCACGCCGGCGCTACCACGATTGATGGTCTGGAACATGCAAAATTCGCGGATCTCAATCGTCTGATCCATTTCAACGAAGAGGCGGTGAATATCCTGCCGCAGCAGCGCCCCAGTAAAGTCGTCGGCATCGCCCTGGTCACCATTGGCCTCGACGACCAGCAGGCGCGCGCGGCCATCCAGCAGATCGAGGAGGAGACGGGCCTGCCTGCTACCGATGTCTGGCGTTTCGGTTCTGGCAAACTCATGGACGCGCTGAGCAAGCATTTCGCTGAATAGGCCCTCTTGCCTGGCGGGTTCGTTGTCAAAAAAAGCTGCCAGGCTGGTGGAAAACCGCAATGAGTTTCCACCAGCCTGGCAGCTTTTTTTGACAAGTTGTTGAAACTTATTTGGCGGGTTTTTTGGTGTGGTGCTGAGGAGTGGAAGCCTTTTTGGTAGCTGCGCTTGGTTTTGCGGCTTCTGCGAGCAGCGAGCCGGTGCTAAAGCTGACCCGTTTGCCAGCAGGAATGTGGATAGGCGTTCCGCCACGGATAGATTTGATCGTGCGCGCGGAAACGGCTCTCAGTCTCCAGGAACCAAAGCCAATCAGACGCACCTGGCGCCCTTTGGCGACCTGTTCACGGATAGTTTCCGTCAGGGCGTCAAGCATGGCATCCGCCTCTTTAACCTCGACATGCGCTTTCGCTGCAATGAGATGACTGAGTTCGTCTTTGCCCACAATTTTGGAGGTTTTGGAATTCGGTGTCGGCATAATAGTATCGATCCTTTCAAGCTACAATAGAAGGAAAGGAACCGTGTACCTGCACATCACGCTTTCTGCTTTCTCAGAAAACAGAGAACGAAGCGGCTCACATTGGACCATTCCCTCTTCTTCTTATTCGATAAGAAGGGTTCCACTTCTCCTTACACGAACGAGGACCCCTCGCGGATACAAGAACGCGAAAATATGTGTGCAAAAGTGTGTCAATATCCTGACAAATCAGAGGCTCCTCTCGCTGCTCAACAATTGCAACCACAGCAGCTTTTCTGATATAGTGATATCAGAGCAGGCAGCAGTACAGGCTGGCTGAGGAAGGATTCCGCGGGTTTGTAGGGAGAGCAGCGTAGGGCGTTATTTTCAGTACGTTCGCAGAAATATGAGAGAGAGCAAATACAATGAAATTTGATGTGAAGGCGTTTGATCTGCAACTCACCACACCATTTCGCATTTCGCGCGGTGTGCAGTATACGGCGTCGAATGTGCTCGCGCAGATTACGCACGAGGGTGTGACGGGTATGGGCGAGGCCGCGCCGTCTGAGCACTATGGCGAGTACCGCGAGACGGTTCTGGCAGCCCTGGCGAAGCTGGGCAACGAGCTGGGCGACAATCCTTTCGCCTTTGAGGATATCTTCAACCATCTCGATCACGTGATGCGCCTCAACCCATCCGCCAAAGCCGCTATCGACATGGCCCTCTATGATCTCGTGGGCAAGCTGCTCAATGTGCCGGTCTACAAGTTGCTGGGGCTGAGCGCCGCTAATACGCCGCTGACCTCTTTTACCATCGGCATTGATACGCCTGAGAAGATGGCGCAGAAGGCTCTGGCAGCTCGTGAATACCCGATTCTCAAGATTAAGGTCGGCACGAAGAACGATGTGGCCAACCTCAAGGCCATTCGCGAGGTTTCCGATGCGGTGATTCGCGTGGATGCCAATACCGCCTGGACACCAAAAGAGGCGGTGCGCGAGATCAACCGACTGGCCGAATTCAATCTTGAGTTCGTCGAGCAGCCTGTCGCGCCCCACGACCTGGCCGGGCTGAAATACGTGCGCGAGCATGTGCCGCTGCCGATCATTACCGACGAGAGCAGCATTACTGTCGAGGATATCCCACGCCTCGCCGATTGCACGGACGGCATCAATATTAAGCTGATGAAGTGCGGCGGTCTCTATCACGCGCTCAAAATGATCCACGTGGCGCGCGCGCACAACCTCAAGATTATGATTGGCTGCATGATCGAGAGTTCGCTGGCCATTACCGCAGCGGCGCACCTGACCCCGCTGCTCGATTACGCCGACCTCGATGGGCATCTACTGGTGAACGATGATCCCTTCACCGGCGTGCAGGTCGTGGAGGGCAAACTGATCTTACCGCAAGGGCCTGGTCTGGGCGTGGTGCGTAAAGAGAACGCATAGGCTTATGTCCCAGGCTGATCTTGCTCGTAATTCATCCTGAACAGGGTAGCGCAGAGCCATTGGCGGAAGGCTGGCTCGTCGGCGAATTTACGATACAATGCGGTATCATCGCCCATAATCTTCTGGAATTCCTGGACGATTTTGCGCTCATGGGTGATTTGCGCGTTCTGCTTATCTGAATATTTCCTGGCATTCTGGAATTCCTGATCCTGGCTGATCTTGTTGGGCAATTCCTCAAACAAGAAACGCTGAATGCGGTCATTGTCGTTCCAACTGGTATTGTAGAAGGTATTGAATTCGTGCAGAATGTTGCTCAACAGGTCCAGTTGGGCTTCATGCTGGCCTGCCCGCGCCATTGGGGGCGTCGGTTCAAGCTCGTCGCCGCCCGCCAGGAGGATTCTCCGCGTCTCCTCCCGTTCGGCGCGATAACTTTCCATATCCACACTTTCCAGAATGCCTCTGGCCAGATCTTCATCGTTCGGCGTGGGCAATTTGGGTAGGAGCAGCTTTAAGAATGTTTTGAGACTTTCCCAGTAGACATTGCTGAAATCCTGAATCATGACGAGAAACTGGTATGCGCGCACAAACATCTTCGCTCTGGCCTTAAAGTCGATCTGCTGATCTTCGTCGAGATCCTGACGATAGGCTTCCGCGCAGCTATCCAGCAACGGGTCGAGCTGGTCGCGGGCCACGCCGTCCAGGTAGCGCTTGATGAACGTATCTACCTGCTCGCGTGTATAAACCTGGAAGCCGTCGAGCGCGTCTTGCAGGTCGTTCAGGCGGTTGAGGTCGGTCTCTTCGCTCAGGATGGTCGTCAGGTAGAATTGCGCAAAAGCCTGCTGAATCTGGTCCGTGGAGTTAACGAAATCGAGCACGAAGGTATCTGTTTTCCAGGGCTTGTAGCAACGGTTGAGCCGCGAGAGGGTCTGCACGGCTTTGACGTCGCTGAGAATTTTATCGACATACATGGTGTGGAGTAGCGGCTGATCAAAGCCGACCTGATATTTATCCGCGACGATCAGGAAGCGATACTCGTCTTTCTCGAAGGTCTCTGGAATGTCGCTACTGGGCAAGCCGTTCATCTTCTCTTCGTCGTAGACTTGCTCACCTTCTCTCTTTTCGCCGCTAAAGGCGACCAGCGCTTTATAGGGCGACTTGATCTCGCGTAGATAGGCGTCGAAGGCCTGTTTGTAGCGGATCGCGCTGACGATTGAGCCGGTCACGACCATTGCTCTGGCCTGGCCGTTGATCTTGCGTTTGGCGATGACTTCGTCCAGGAAGTGCTGCACCATAATTCTGGTTTTCTGCTCAATAGCTGCTGGATGCTGCTCGACGTGTTTGTGCAGCTTTTTATGGGCGCGTTGCGTGTCGAAGCGCGGATCATCCTCAATCGTCTTATAGAGCTTATAGTAACAATTGTACGTGGTGTAGTTTTGCAGTACATCCAGGATAAATTCTTCCTCGATGGCCTGTTTCATGCTGTAGATGTGGAAGGGGTAGAACTTGCCATTCTCCGGGTTGCGCTGCCCAAAGGTCTCCAGGGTCTTGTTCTTGGGGGTCGCGGTAAAGGCAAAGTAACTGGCGTTGGTCAGCAGCTTCTGCTCGGCGATGATGCGGTTGATGGCGTCCTCGAAGGTCTCCTCTTCGGCGTTCTCGGCGTGTTTGCCCAGGGCCATATGCATCTTGGCCGCGGCCTGCCCGCTCTGGCTGGAGTGGGCTTCGTCGATGATGATGGCGAAACGTTGCGTGCCGAGCGTCTGGATCTCATTGACGATATAGGGAAACTTCTGGATGGTGGTGATGATGATCTTTTTCTGGTTTTCAAGCGCGGTACGCAGTTGCGCACTACCCTCGGTAATGGCCTCGACGACGCCCGCGACGTGGGCGAATTGTTTGATGGTGTCGCGAATCTGCTTATCCAGCACGCGGCGATCCGTGACGATGATGATCGAATCGAAGACGCGCTGTGCGCCGCTGTCATCGCTCAGCTCGACGAGTTGATGGGCTAGCCAGGAGATAGAGTTGCTTTTGCCGGACCCGGCTGAATGCTGGATCAGGTAGCGCTGGCCCGCGCCAAACTGCCGGGCGTGTGCCAGCAAACGTCGCGCGAGGTCTAGCTGGTGGTAGCGCGGAAAGATGATGGCGCGCTCTTTTTTGCGTCCGCTAGTCTGGGCGAATTTTTCAAGAATATTGCTCAGGCTCTCTTTGGTGAGGATGTGTTTCCACAGGTAAGCGGTTTTCAGGCCGTCGGGATTGGGTGGATTGCCCGCGCCCGCGTTATACCCCTGGTTGAAGGGCAGGAAGTTGCTGTCTTTGCCGAGTAAGCGCGTGGTCATATAGACCATATCGTCGTCCACCGCGAAATGCACCAGGCAACGTCCCAGGGCGAAAAGCGGCTCTCTGGGGTCGCGATCCTCCTGGTACTGGCGGATGGCGTCCTGCACATTCTGGCTGGTCAGGCGGTTCTTCAGTTCAAACGTGGCGATGGGCAGCCCATTGAGGAAGATGACCATATCCAGCACGCGTCGCCGGGGATCGGTGTTGTACTGCACCTGGCGCGTGACAGAGAAGCGATTGGTGGTATAGCGTGCAGCCGCCTGGGGATTGAACGCGGAAGCGGGCTGGGGATAGTACAGGGCCAGCTCTTCTGTACCCTCTTTGACGCCTTTGCGCAAGACATCGACAATGCCGCGCTCGCGTATCTGCGCGGCCACGCGTTCGCGCAGCTTCTCCGCGTATTTGATCCCGTGGCGCGCCTGCAACCGTGCCAGCACCTGCGGCTGCGTCGCCTCCAGAAAGGCCAACAACTGCTGTGCATCAAGGCACGTCTCGCGCTCGTAAGCATGGGGATTGCCCGTGAGATACCCCGCCTCTTCCACTAAACTCTTCTCAATCAGAGCTTCCAGGCCCGTTTCCGAGGTATCGCTGAAAGTCATGGCGATTGCTCCTCCCTGCCTCTACCGGCAGCTCTTCTCTGTGTGCCGCCCGCACATCAATCTTGCCCGTGACGGCCTCAGAGATCAGCGTTGTACGATACTCTTTGATTAACTCGATCTCGCGCTTAATTTTAGTGATAGGTATCTGGATTTCCTGCATCATTTGATCTAAAAAATTTGCTATATCCTCTTGCTCGCTTTTTGGTGGACAACATATAAGGAGTAATTTTATGTCACTGACGTTAATTCTCCTAAAGGTTGAGCCAATCATGGTTTGCTCTAGTTGTTGCAAGATGAAATGGGTATGGAGCTGATAAACAAGAAATCGTTGGTTTTGCGACTGTGACCTGATAAGAGAGACATCTTGCCCCATACAAAAATCTTCGTCAGTATCAACTAAAGAAGCTTCACCCACTG
>CAXUEY010000127.1:16274-17250 GCA_964250225.1 uncultured Ktedonobacteraceae bacterium
TCCACGACACGGTTTTCGAGCACCTTCAGCTAATTGTAGATACTCATCATAGATCGTTCGCTTAGCGTTGGAGAGATTAATGAACATCTCTTTAACCTCACTAATGCTAGCCACTGGAAAACCTATATCAACAAATGGTACTGTACGATGTTTGCAGTCGATAACTTGCCATTTACGTTTAAGAGGCAATATTCTCCAATGCGCCGGTATCTCCCCCAACCACTCAATCCCCGACGGCTTCATCGGCACGCCCGGCTCCATACCGTGCGTCACCGCTCGATTGATGATCGCCGCCTCCTGCTCTTTCAGCAACTCGATCAGTCGCTCTTTGTCAGCAATAAAGCGGTCAATCTCGGCTAGCTTGTAGTCGAGGAAGGCGACGATGGTCTGTTGTTCAGGAAGAGAAGGCAAAGCAATGCGAAAGTCTTTAACGAAATCATCGGAAATGCGTTGCTGGCCAGCAGCACCATACATTGAAGCGGCGCCTAGAATGCGAAAAAGGCTGGAAGCAGTAACATGAGCAAGAAAAGGAGGGAAAACTGAGCCATTCGCACGTAAAACGTGTAATTCTGTTGTGCCAAATCCAACCTCATGCAAAAGATCATGGCATAATGCTCCTTTTCCATTTTCAAAACAGGGAGTAATTTTAGCTACAAGTACATCTCCATTTCGAAAATAGGTATAACCCTGCCAAACTTGATCTATGGTTCGTACCTCCACGAGTGATATCGCTCCCGTTTCTCCAATATTCTCCATTGGTAAAAAGGATACCTGAGTTTCAGGAGGAAGATATGCTATTTCAGATTTCGACGGATTAATTTTACAAACAAACCGTAGTCGTCTTACTTCCCAATGCTCAGGGATCTCCCCCAGCCAATCCAGCCCAGAATCTTTATACACCTCATAGCGTTTCACGCGTCCACCTCCGTTGCGGAGACGATGCGCTGGAGCAGTCCTTCTGTCTCATTCTCAAGGG
>CAXUEY010000128.1:0-16892 GCA_964250225.1 uncultured Ktedonobacteraceae bacterium
CGTGCCGCTGCGCGCCAAAGATGCCAAAGATCTGAGCCAGCTGCGCCTGACGCAGTACGAGCAGATCCACCTGGAGGAGTTGGGGCTGATCAAGTTCGATTTCTTAGGGCTGGCCAATCTGACGATTCTGGACAATGCGTTGCAGTGTATCAAGGCCTCGTATGGGGAGGAGATCGACCTGGAGAAGCTGCCGCTTGACCCGGTACCAGGTGACACACCAGAGGCTCAGGAACAGAATCGGAAACGCCAGAAAGCCTTTGCGCTGCTGGCGGCGGGCGAGACCACCGGGGTGTTTCAATTGGAGGGGGCCAAGATGCGCGAATATATCAAGCAGCTTGCCCCAACCCGCATTGAAGATATTATGGCGATGGTCGCGCTCTATCGGCCTGGCCCGATGGATAGCATCCCCGATTTCATCGACGCCAAACATGGGCGTAAGAAGGTCACGTACCTCTATCCCCGCCTGGCAGAATGGCTGGATGAGTCCTATGGGGTGATCGTGTACCAGGACCAGGTGCTCTTTATCGCGGTGCATGTCGCGCAGTTCTCCTGGGGCAAAGCGCACAAGTTCCGCAAGGCCCTCAGCAAGAAGAAGGTTGAGGAGGTGGCGGGCTATCGCAGCGACTTCATCGCAGGCTGTGTCACAAGCGGCATGCGTGAGAGTGATGCCGAGCAGCTTTTTACCTTGATTGAACCATTCGGTGGCTATGGCTTTAACAAGCCGCACGCCGCCAGCTACGCGGTGGTGGCCTATTATTGCGCCTACCTCAAAGCCAATTATACCCCAGAATTTATGGCGGCGACCCTCTCCGCCGTCGCGGATGACGCAAAGAAAGTGGCTAATGCCGTGGCCGAATGCAAACGCATGGGTGTGGAGGTCTATGGACCCGATGTGAACGCGTCGGCCCAGGGCTTCACCGTCGAGAAGGGCGGCGTGCGTTTCGGCCTACTGGCCATCAAAGGGATTGGCGAGGGGCCTATTCAGGCGATTCTCTGTGCGCGTGCCGCAGGCGGTGCCTTCACCACTCTGGGAGACTTCTGCACGCGTGTCGATCCACGCGCGGTGGGCAAGGGAGCCATTGAAACGCTCATCAAAGCAGGTGCGCTGGACAGCCTGGTCCCAGAGCAGCGCCATCGCTTGCTGGCCTCGGTGGAAAGCGCACTCAAGTTTGGGAAAAGCGAGCGCGCGGCCAGAGCAAGCGGCCTGCTGAGTCTGTTCGGCGAGATGGAAGAGGTGAGCCACGCCATCGAATTCCAGCTTGCTGCCAACGCCAAAGAGATTCCCCGCCAGGATCTGTTGAACTGGGAAAAAGAAGTGCTGGGTCTGTATTTTTCCAAGCATCCTCTGGCCTACCTGGTGGAGGCGCTCAAAGACCGCGTGAAGCATCACACGGCCATGCTTGGGGAGGTACTCGCGAAACAGAAGGTGACGCTGGGCGGCATGCTCACCGAGGCGCGGCGCATCACCACCAAAAAGGGCGACCAGATGTGTATGGCGCGGCTGGAGGATCTGCACGGCTCGGTGCAGGTGACGGTCTTCCCGCGCACCTATGAGAAAGATCCCGACCTGTGGGCAGAGAATACCGTGCTTGTTTTGACTGGCGAAGTCCAGATGCGCAACGACGAACCGACCATTCTCTGCGAGAGCGCCGAGCGTTTCAGCGGCCTGGCAGATGAGGTGAATCGCAAGCATTACGACGTGTGGATCACCTTACGGCTGAGCGGAGACGATGCACGCTCTGTCTCAGACGACCTGATGCGCGTGCATGCGCTTTCCGCCTATCTGCGCATGC
This sequence comes from uncultured Ktedonobacteraceae bacterium, assembly GCA_964250225.1. Taxonomy (GTDB): domain Bacteria; phylum Chloroflexota; class Ktedonobacteria; order Ktedonobacterales; family Ktedonobacteraceae; genus Paraktedonobacter. The sequence goes on from CAXUEY010000128.1 coordinate 1,794, forward strand.
AACCGGGACGCGATCACTATTATCTGTGCGTGGAGAATGAGGAATGGCGAGCGCATCTGACCCCCAGCGATAATACGATGGCCTATTCTCCAGAAGCCCATGCCTGTCTGACCCAGATTTTGCGTGGCCAGGGAGAGGTCCAGGCGAAAGTCGCGAGGTGATAGGATAAGAGCAGCGTAGCCTATAGCACACTCTGCTGGGAGCTGCCCATCTTCTAGATCGTTGTCGCAGCCGGATTGCGCTCGCTCGTGATAGAATATAGGGAGGATTTCCTTCATTCTTTCGGAAGCGGTTTTTATACGCATCTCTTCGACGCAGTGGGTGTCTCATCAAACAGATGGCCATACATATATGGAGATGCGAAAGGGAGAAAGGATAGACCAATGAACTGCGGACGTGCTTTTTTCTGGCCTGAAAACACCTCATTGAGAAGGAGACGTCTTCTTCTGTGTGCCGTTCTTCTTCTGGCCTCAACTGCCTGGTTTGTTCTCGGCACGTTTCTGGCGGTTAGACCGACCAATCCATGGCCGTTGGGATGGTTCTGGATCGATGGAGGTATCGTCGCTCTTGTCTTTGTGCTTCTGCTCAAAACAAGGCAGTGCCAACGCACATAGGATGGTATTCGTCCATATTGAGTCGTTTCTCTTCCTCGATAGCCAGCACGCCACAGGATGTGACGCAGATGAGTGAGGCGGGAACCAGAGCCTTTGGTACCACGCGACTCCATGCACCCTTGTTCGCCAGCAGGACCTGTGATAGAGTAGAGTCACTGATGAAATGATCCTATTTTCCGAGAGAGGCGGTGGATCGCGTGCCGAAAAAGCAAAAAAGAGAGGGATCTCCTACATCACCCGCTCCCACACCTGGTTTGCTCAAGCATCACAACCAACGGTTATTCTCTGACTATTTCCTCGATACGATCATCGCCAGTGATACCTGGCCACAGAAAGAAGAATGGCGGGCCTTACAGACAGAAGCAGCACCAGTGATGGCCCTCTTACAGGAGCGCTACGCACGATTTGCACCTTCAGCCTCTTCTGCCAACGAGGCGCAGACGGAAAGCGATTGGATTCGCCCAGTCTTGGAAGCATTGGGGCATACGTTTGAGGTCCAGGCCAGGCTGCATATGCCAGGGCCAACCAGCGCACAACACCCTGACTATGTATTTTATGCGTCGGCAGCGCAACAATTGGCCAGGCGGGGGCGCGAATTGGATGATCGGGCGGCTCAGCAGGGCGCACTGGCGGTGGGAGATGCGAAACAGTGGGATACGCCTCTGGATCAGATGCGCAGGGGGGCCAGCGACTCTTTCAGCAACAAGAACCCCTCGTTCCAGATTTTTTTCTATATGTTGCATAGTAAACTCCCCTGGGGTATTCTGACCAATGGGCGCAAGTGGCGCTTGTATCATGAAACGACAGCATATAAGCTCGAAGTCTATTATGAGGTCGATGTCCCTGATCTTCTGGCGAGCGGAGATGTCGAACGCTTCCTCTACTTCTATGCGTTTTTTCGCCGGACGGCTTTTACCCCCGGCCATCCATTGGCCCTGCAGGAGATGCTGGCCGCCAGCACCAGATCGGCGCAAAAGATTCGTGAAGATCTCCGCGAACAGGTGTATGACGCGCTCAAGTACGTGGCACAGGGCTTTTTTGTGTACCCCGCCAATCGTTTGCAGCCCACACCCGAAACCTGTCAGCAGGTGTATGAGCATTCGCTCATTCTCCTGTACCGCCTGCTTTTTGTTCTTTACGCCGAGTCACGCGATCTGCTACCGACTGCAAACCAGAAGTATAAAAACAGGTATAGCCTGGGCAGTATCAAAGACCAGATTCGCCAGGCCCGCCAAGAAGCAGCCGTCCTGCTGCCACACTCTGGGATTATTTGGTCCCAGTTGCGGACGCTGTTCAGGGGCATCGATCTGGGTGAGCAACTGCTGGACATCAGTACCTTCGATGGTGGCTTATTTGATTCCACCAAGAACCTGTTTCTGGAACAGTACGTTGTGGGAGATCTCGACCTGGCACGGGCCATCGATAAGCTGGCCCGCAGGCCGCGCGACGAGCAGGATTTTTCCGAGGAGTCGTTTATCGACTACCGCGACCTCTCCGAGCGCCACCTGGGGACGATTTACGAGGGGTTGCTGGAGTATACGCTGTACATCGCCAGCGAACCGATGGTCGAATTGCGCTCCACCAGCCAGATTGTGCCACAGGGGCCTGTTCCGGCGCGTGAGATCGTCAGGACCTACCATATTGGCGAGGCCTACCTGGTGACCGATAGCGGGCAACGCAAGACCACCGGCAGCTATTATACGCCGGATTATATCGTCAAATATATGGTCGAGCAAACGCTCAAACCCGTGCTGGAACAGGCAGTCGAGAGCGAGCAGAGCGACGCAGCGCGCATCCGGGCTGTGCTGGCAATCAACGTGCTGGACCCGGCGATGGGCAGCGGGCATTTTCCGGTCGAGGTGGTCGAATATATTGCGCGCTACCTGGTCGAACTGGGCGTGCAGCCTGAAGAAAAAGATCCGCGTGAAGCCGACATGCTCTACTGGAAACGGCGCGTGGCACAGCACTGCATCTATGGTATCGACGCAAATCCCCTGGCCGTCGAACTGGCCAAGCTCGCGCTCTGGCTGGCTACAGCAGCCAAAGGCTATCCTCTGAACTTTCTGGACCACCACCTGCGACCAGGGAATGCCCTGATTGGCGCGTGGCTGGACGAGGTTTCTGGCGAGCACCCTAAAGCCAGACTGGCCAAACAGCGCGGGGCCTCGTTGCTTGATCTGGCAGAACTTGAGGCACGCGAGGGCGCAGAGGTCGTGCAATTCTCGATGCTGGATGACCAGGATTTTAGCCAGGGTCTCAGCAGCGCGCTGGACCTCATGAGCAGCATTGCGCAAACAGCCGGCAACACCATTCAAGAGGTCAAGCAGCAAGAGACCGCCTACGCCGAGTTGCGCGCGCGCTTTGCGCAAAAATATCAGGACATCATGAACCTGGGCGTTGCCCTCTTCTACCATGTGAATATCGAATATCCACTCTGGGGAGCCTACGCCGCATACGCAGTCAAAACACCTGAAGAGCAGCGCGAAACCTATGGGGCGCAGCAGCACGCACAAATCCTTCAGCTTGCACGAGAGTTAGGGACAAGAAAACGGTTTTTTCACTGGGAATTGGAATTTCCCGATATCTTCTTCGAGCAAGACGGTACGACCAGAGGGGAGAGCGCAGGCTTTGACGCGGTGGTCGGCAATCCACCCTACGTGCGCCAGGAAAAATTGAGCGAGGACAAGAAATTCTACCTGGATCATTACGACGTCTATCACGGCGCGGCGGATCTCTTCGTCTATTTCTTCGGGCAGGGGCTACGCTTATTACGTCCTGGTGGTCGGTTAGCTTATATCAGCAGCAATAGCTGGCTGCGCGCCAATTACGCCACTGTGCTGCGCCGTTTTTTGCGCTTGCAAACCAGCGTCGAGCAGATCGTCGATCTCGGCAACACGCGTGTCTTTGCCGACGCACCGGACCTCAGCCCGGCTATTCAAGTTGTGCGCAAGCTGGCACCTACCAATGGCCACCTGGCCAGGGCCGCCATTTTCGCGCGCGGTGATACCATCAGTGAATTTCGCGAGAATCTGGATGGGCGGCTCTTCGATGTCTCCATCCACAATCAGCCTGACGAGGGCTGGCAACTGAGAAGCGATGCCTCGCGCCAGATTCTCACGAAGATTGTGGCTCAGAGCAGGCCTTTGGGTGACGTGGTGAATGGCCAGATGTACTATGGCATAAAAACAGGCCTTAACGAAGCGTTTATCCTAAACGATACCACGCGTAAGCGCCTGATTCAGGCTGATTCAGCCAGTACACAGCTTATCAAACCACTCGCGCGCGGCGAGGATTTGCGTCCCTGGTATCAGGAAAATGAGGGGCGCTGGCTGCTTTGTCTGCCTCATGGATGGACGGCAGAAACGTTTCCTGAACTCAAAACGCGAGACGAGGATGGAGCCTGGCACAAACTAGAAACAAGCTATCCTGCAATAGCGGCGTATCTGGAACCTTTTGCGCAAGCGGGGCGCAAGCGCCAGGATAAGGGGCAGTTCTGGTGGGAACTGCGTCCTTGCGATTATTATGCTAAATTCGAGCAATCAAAAATATTGTATCCCGATATCGCCAAATATCCACGTTTTAGTTGGGGTGAACGCGATCTTTATACGAGCAACACAGGCTACTTTATCCCTACAGAGCGTTCCGACCTTTTAGGCATTCTAAGCTCACGTGTAATCTGGTTTGTGATTACACAAATATCCCAACCTCTGGCAGAACGCAAAGGTACGCTTATTTATCGTCTTTTCAGTCAAAGTATGGAACGCTTGCCGATACCCGCGCTCAGTGATGAGCAGCGTACTCACATTGCAGATCTCGCTCAACAGCTCACTAACGTCGCGCGAGATCGTTATCGTATGCGCAGAGAAATGGCGCAGCGCGTGAAGAGCGACCTGGGTGCGGGCCAGAGCAAGGTCACGGACCGCCTGGATGAATGGTGGCGGCTGGACTGGCAAGGCTTCCGCGACGAGGTGCGCAAATCGTTCAAGCGCGAGATCCCGCTGAAAGAACGCGGTGAGTGGCAGGAGATGTTTCAGGAACAGCAAGCAGAGATCCATCGGCTCACTGCGGAGATCATGCGCCTGGAAGAGGCATTGAATGCGGCAGTGTACGCGGTGTATGGGCTGAGTGCGGAAGAGATCGCGCTGATTGAGCGGGAGACGAAGTATGAATATGGGGAGTGGTAGGTAACACTCCATGCTTGCTCTGGTGCTATAACGCAGACGAATGCCCGATGTTAGCTTTGAGTCGTCTCCTGAACAATCCAATCAAGATACCCTTCACTCCCTGCAATGATTGGGATAGCAATAATCTCTGGTTCCTCATAGGGATGCAAACGCTTGATCATATCTGCCACATCCTCAAAAAGTTCTTTGCGGGTTTTTATCGCACAAATCCACTCTTCTGCCTCTTCCATGTTTCCTTGCCACCAATAGGTGCTCGTAATTGGGCCAGCAACATGCACACAGGCAGCAAGGTGCTCTTTGACCAACGCTTCGGCAATGTTCTGTGCGCCTTCTCTGGAATCAATCGCTGTGGTGACCTGAATACATTCCGTCATTTTTCGCCCTTTCTATACATGGAATACGCTTGCCACATCCTGAAGGCGTCGCTTCTGTTGCTCTTACGCCGAGAGATGGCGCGCGATCCACCTACTCTGGTCGCCACGCTCTCCAGAGATCGTCCGGCAGCGCTTTGACCCCGAAGCACACAAACTGCAACTCCACGGGTCCGGTGTTTTCGACAAGGTGTGCGATGCGCATGGGAACAACCACGCAATCTCTAGCCTTGACGGATTGGCTGTCTTCCAGCAACTGCATACGTCCCTCGCCCGCCAGAAAATAAAACACTTCCTCCATATCTTCATGCTGATGGCGTTCAACCCGTTCGCCTGGAGCCACATACACTTCATTGAGGAACATGAGAGGCGAGTGGACATCGTCATGGCGCAGGAGAACCCGTTTCAACGCACCGTGACGCGTCGGCTCGATAGCGGCATCCTGGAAGGAATGTTTCCATGAAGTGATCGGTTCAGACGAAAATGGTGATGGTGTATCGGGCATTATTTTCTCCTTGCTTTCAATGATCCAGAGCGCTTCAATTATACCTTGCTCGATAGTCTCAATACTAGCGCTTTCGCCGGATTCATTAGCTGAGGCATAGGAATTTGTACGTTGCCCAACAGGAATATACCCTCAATGCACACCCAAAGGTGATGAAATCAGCCAATCACGAAGGCCGCCCGACGTGACAGCAAGGCACGGACAATCTCAAAGCCACCAGTCGCGTTCCTGTTCCACCGCTTGTGCTGAGAGGAACATTTTCCACCTCAAAGCGGAGTTTGCCAAACGCTCCTTGCGCCTGGATCTCATGGGTGCTCCGTTCGATGGCCGGATCAGCGAGAACAATGACCTCGACCTGATCGAGTCCATTGCTGGCCAGGGCAACCGCTGCCGCCACATTGAGAAAATGAGGGAAACGCCCTGCCGCCTGGTGAGCAGAGCCGCGAAACACTTCTTGAGCGGTGGTCAGCTTTGCCGCATCCGAAGCTGCAAGCAGTGAGTGCGCGGGCCGACGCATGGTATGAGTGACGCTGGTGATACTCCCCCCAATGGACGCAGCGGCAAGCGCATCCAGAGCACCAATAGCTCCTGATACCACCCGCGCTTGTGCTCCTCCCGTTTGCGCAGCGTTGAGCACGTCACTCATCAAGCCTGGCTCCGCGAGTGCTCCTGTACTGACCATGAGCAAATCAATCCCAGCATGCAGAATAGCCGGACCATGCTCTCTCAGCCCCTCGTGTCCAGCCACTTCAACCACGACTTCAGGGTGTTCAGCCAGCAACGCCGCTCGTGTTGTCACAATCGGTGGCCCAGATGAGATAGTGCGTGCATGACGCGTCAGCGCACCCACCACGACCATCTCTTCGGCAACGTATTCGCTGATGAGGCGGTTCACCTCCTGACCAATGGTTCCGTATCCTATGAGACCGACTCGAAGCGCATCATGCTCCATACTCTCTCCTTCATAGACGATATGACAGCAAAAACCATTATTTCATTAAAATATGCTTCATATTAGAACAAAATCTGATTTTCAAATATATACTCCAATGCAAACTATTGCTCCTTACTTGCCAATGAGAGATACTTCGCCCTCAATTCTTTTGCATAGTCCTCTACTTCTGCGAGCGGCATACGCTGACAGGAGTATCCAAGCAGTTCTTTGAGTGGGGCCATATTTTGTTCTGTAAATACAACCGTTCCATCGCTTTCAATCTGTTCGATGCCATCGAAACGAAGTCCGGCTTCATTTATGTGAATTGCTGCTTCTAAAGTCAAACCCGGTGGGAGGATAACCTCTACGCCCTGTGAATTTACCTGAACCGGATATCCTCCTGGTAATCCATTCGGGCCTGGGGCATGGGTAATGGTCTCAAGGTTATTGGCGAGGCCATGAAAAATAACCGTTGCAGATGCAGCCGTAATCAGTTGATTCCCATCCTTTACCGAACGCTTAAATTTTGTGGGTAACAGATCAAAGACGGTCTCCATATCGAGCAAATGCGTCACATCTTCTCCATTGACCAGGGCAGTAAGGTGAAATGGTATTCCTCCGGCATTCCCCTGACGAGAAATTCGATGGTTGAGAGAATATGCTGCAAAAAAGCGCACATCAACCTGCTCCAGCGGCTTGTTTAACTTCAAAGCAAGCGATGCTTTTAATGCTGGTATATTGTTCGCAATATTTCCAATCCCTGTTGTAGGTGCTAAATGGACCTGACCAAGCACTGCGTTAATAACATCAGGATACGATGCGTTGATCACCTTTGCAGTTATTCCTGCTTGTTGTACTGCCTGCATCAACTTATACACTGGTGTCAGAGTTAAAGGAAGCCAGGGGCCAACTTGCGCTTGATACAGTTGCTCGAACACGGATGTGGGAAGCGTTGTAATATGCATCCAGGGCTGTATCGTTACCGCGCAAAAAATAATATCTGGGGCAAAGTGAGCGATTGTTTCTGCTGTTTGCTCAATGTTGTTAAGATCGAGATATGTACACGATATCTGCGGATAGAAGCCCATTTGAAGAGCGTTCAGATACGAAATATTGGTGCGCCTTTCTAATTGTTCAACGTCCCTGCCTCCTACCAGAAACTGGTTATTCCCTGGAACTCGTACAAATTCATCAAAGACTTGGGTTCCCAAATTTCCTAACCCAATAAAAAGGGTGCGTTTTGGATTCATATTCTTTACCTTCTTTCTATTGTTATACCTTTAAATATGCACATTATTCCTAGCGTAGAAAATTCTCTCTCAGTGAGAGTATAGAAGGTTCTTGTGGCCATAGAGTCTGCATTTGAGAAAAAAGCTCATATGCTTGTTGATATCGTACTTCACTCTGAATTGTTTGGGCCTCTTTCATTGCCTCTTTCAGAAAAGTACTGGCCGCTTCCAAATCTTTGAGCATGATCCATGCACGAGTCTGGTAAATAAGGATCTCGCTTTGAATTCTCTTCGGGAAGGTCTCCTTTTGGGCAACGGTTTCTCCTGTTCGCAAAAAGATTTCAAGGGCTTGTTTTGGTTGGGACGTATCCAGATGCACAGCTCCATCCCATATAATAAGGGTGAAACGACCAGCATCAGCGTACCGAAAGCTCGGATCATCCTGCGGCTTATCAGGAAAGGTGCTATATGCCTGATCCAGGAAAGCAAATGCCTCCTGCTTCTGCCCAACTTTTGCGTAGGCTCCAGCTAAAAGCGCATACATCCTGCCACGAAGGAGGGGTGAAACGCGATTCAGATGGGGGAGTGTTTGTTGATAGGTGTCTAATACTTTGACCGGACGTTTCTGATAATCGAACGTGACTCCTAAAGCTCTCAACGCTGCAACCTGCAAACTGGAATCCTGGGCAATCTGCGCATAAATAAGTGCTTGCTCACTGAAATATTGTCTTGCATATAAATCGCTATTGCGATGACCAACTAATGAAGCTGCAAGGATATACCCTTGTGCGGCCAGATTTGCGGCTTTCTGTTGATGGTGAGGAAACTGAAGTGCGATTTCTGCAATTCTTGGGAGATGTGACCACAAAATAGCATCAGCAGCTTTGAGCTTCCTTCCCTGGCTTAATTCCCAGCATGTTTCTAATAAATCGGCAAAGATCTCAAGTGTATCTTGAGCCACATGTAAAGGACTCTTGAAAGGATAAACGGAAGCATTGGTCGAAGGCAAGAGAGGCGTAGATGTGGCAGCGCTGGCGAGACCCAACAGTTGCTGTAAAGCGAGCCGACGAGACCCGTCAAACGATGTCATAAGAGTATCCTCTGGTACCACAAGTGAGGTATGTTGGAAAGACCTATCCTGCGTAAAGTTCGTCCCCGGTGCGTGTTGCTCAATAGCTATTATAGCATCAGCACTCGTAACAGGGGCCAAACGGTCTTTCAGCATAAGGATCTGCTTCTTCTCAGAGGCCGTTGCAAGTGGAACGCGCTGAACTTGTTTTGCACGCACATAGGCAGCTACATCCTGTGTTTGTGCCGTTGGCTCCTGGTCATCCTGCGCCAGGAGCTTCTGGAAGCGTTCGTAATATTGCAGCGCCTCGTGATAGCGCTCACGGTGTCCCAAGAGTTCCATCAGCGCGCGTAACACGTCCTCTTCGTGGGGATGCTCTTGCCAGAAACTTCTGAGCAATAATAACGCTTCCTCTTCGCCAGCCGCACCATGACGAGCGACATAGAGCCGGGCCAGCGCTTGCACCGTTTGCCGTAACAGGCCTGCCACTTCGTCGCGTCGGAACGTGGCCCATTCAGAGTACATCTCATCGGGCAGATAAGGGCCGCGTTTGGCGAGATCGTAGGCGCGTTCCCAGAACGGCAAGCCATCATCGCCGAAGCGTTCCATTCTTGCGGCTTGCTCCACATTCCAGGCCAGCGCCTCGCTATCGACCCAGACCAGTGGGTACAGAGCGAGTTGATAGCCATCGCCGCTGCTGATGCTACTGCGCACGTGGGCCACCAGATGGGTCCGCAGATCCTGATACGCTGGCGGACAGAGCAGGCCGCGTAAGAGCGAGACAATGTTCTCGATACGCGCGCTGGCAAACTGCTCTCCATCGCGACAAAACTGCTCCAGTAGCCAATCTTTGGAAGCAAAATGCTCATAGCGATTGAGAAGGAGCTTGAGCAGCATGAGGGCTGGGGTGGTACCACGGCCACGCAGTTGTTCCGGGGTGAGAGAAACGTAGCGAGCACGGGGGGGATCAACGCTCACCACCTCTGCAACGATCTCAATCGTCAGCAGGCCGCAGGTGCTGACTCGGATGAATGGCGCAGGAATCTGGGGCAGGTTTCCTACGGCCACCAATTGGATGGGCCTGATCTGCTCGGCCTTTGCCGGTCCTTGATGCGTCCTACTCATATGCGCCATCGTCTCCTTCTGCCATCGCAAACACCACGGGAGAACAAGCACGTTCTCAGGATCTACCCTCGATACCCTGCTCTCACTCTTCCGAAAGATACGGACTTTTCTGTTTGATTATACACGATTTCTGATTCTTTTTCATCTCTGTCGAAGAAGCGTCCATGCAGCAGGTTCACCAGCTTGACCGTGCCGCTATGATAGGAAATTGAAGTACTGGGGAGAGCGGACGGGCAGCGCGTTGCGATCCTCTCTTCTCAATAAAAAGGAGAGTTTTGGCTGATGACAAAAGTTGGTACCAACATCGATCTGGAAATTGAGGGTGATACCCTGCTTATTCGCGTCAACCTGAAGGAGACACATGGGGTCACGACATCAGGCAAGAGCATCAAGATTGCCAGTTCGGAAGGAAATGTCCCGCTTCCCGGTCATGAAGAGATCAAACTGGGTCTGAATATCTATACCCCGGCCCCGAAAAAATAAGTACCTATCCCGCTGGCATGAAGGAAGCAGGAGTTGATCCCGTCCGTGTGGGATCAGCTCCTGCTTCCTGCTCTATTTCCTTGACGATCATCTGCTCTTCATGGTGCGCGCTGACTTCACGCACACCGTCTTTCCTGGCGCTGGTCTGTGTAATCAGTGTGGGCGGCATACATTGAGAGTGGAGCATAGGCAAGAAGCTGGTGCGGCAGCGTCAGTTGGGAAAATGCGACCCCTCCTCCGGCCCGCGGGCAGAAAAAGGCAGGAACGCTTGCGGGTATGCTCCCAGGTGAAGCTCGCTCCCTCGGTCGTCACTTACGCATCAACGAGCAAGCTTCATCTATTGCAGAGAGCGCGTTGGCATGCGTGCCACGCGCGAGCATGCCGAGAAGCACGCGCAGCTTGAACAGAGCTGTGCTCTCACGGAGGAGACCTATGCCGATGACTGAGCGACCCCTTTTTCTTGTTCTACGCCGAAACAGTGGTTTGACTTCGCAACAGGTGGCACAAGAGGCCGGCTTGTCGCTGGCCGATGAATATCGAGCCGAAATCGGGAGCGCTATCGAAGCCCATCTCGCCGAGCGCATTGTGGCTGCCTTCTCCCGGCTGACGGGCAAAACCTGGAGCGTGGCTGAGATGGCGATCTCGATCCGAAAGGATACACCCTATGGACAGCATCAACAGCACTAACCCCTTTCCGAGCTTTCACGAACTACGGCTGCAGCACGGGATTGCTCTGGAAGCCCTGTATGAATATGCCGAAAAAGGCATTCGCCTGGAGGATATCCGGCTCTTTGATGAAACAGGCCGGGCCAATCCCTATCAGGCAGATGATCTGCTGTTCGCCCTGTCAGAAGTGTCGGGGCAGCATTATCATCGCGGGAATGTGCGTGGGATCATTTTCGTTCTTGCGCGCCCACCCGTTTCCGCCACCGATCCTCAACCGCGAGCGGGTGTCCTGTCAACGCGCCCGACCCTTTTAGAACTGTTTCGGGCCTATGCGCTGGACATTGATTGGCTCGGTGAGGCGCTGCGCCTGGATAATCAGAAGGTGTGGGATATATTGGTCGAGAATACCAGCAATAGACCTGTGGTAGAGCAGTTCCTCCACATGCTGTCCCAGTACACAGGGGTCACCTATACGCTGGAGATGCTTCAGACCTCCCAGCCAGCGGCGACCTCGGAGCGGTGAGGATGATTGGCGTTACCCTGAACGTTTCGTTTCCTGGAGGTGCTCATGCGAACCCCCGATCTGGGTTATTCCGCACGGATATCAGAAAAGGTCAGGGATATATTTGAGGTTCGATCCCTGCTGCGCGCGTTAGGGAAATCTGGTGTGGTGTCATACATTCTGAAAGGATGTGCTTATGAAGCAAGCGATGCGTGACCACCTCCATGCTTACGGGCGCTTTCTTGGCTTTTTCACGCGATACAGGCAGCTTTCCGAGGGGATGCAAGCGTATGGGCCTCTTGACGATTCAGCCATTCTCAATCCATCCTGCACCTCTTGTGCTTATTACTGTAATCATAGGTGCCAACGCTATCCCCTGTTCCATGCTGGTTGGCAAGAGGGGGTGGCACAAGCGCAGCAGTTCTTTGAGCAGATGGATCTCGATCTGATTGAGGATATTGGTCGTGCTGCTGGTTTCACTTCCAAGCGCCCCCCTCGCAATTACCGCAGGGTCTATGCCGAGCGTGATGGATGTGATGCCCAACTGCACGGCGAGGCCCTCAGACGGTTTATCAGCGGCTGGCGGCAAACAGGCGGGGACCGGCGACGCATCAAAGGAGTGTAATGCTCGCCTGTTCTCGTATCTCAGTGGATCAGCCAGTTCACCGACAAGGACGCCGGAGCGCAGGTTGCGAGCGATATATCGACGACGTTCCATGCTGAATCCGAACGTTGCTGGAACAACGGACAGATCAGCGTCACTCGATACTGTCTATGAAAGAGACACACGTAATGATAGAATTGTTCAAAACGTTTCTTCTCCCTTGCTTGTTTCTGATCGCGTGTTTTTGCCTGTGCCTGGGTGCTTGCTTGAGCACACACCATCGTCATCCTCGTCTGATGGTATTGCCAGCCCCAGGTCCATTACGCCGCACACGCGATGTGAAAGCCTTGCTTCTTCCTACCAGGCAGCCTAGCCCCCAACGTTTTACCTGGCACGCGTCTTTCTGCCAGGACTGCGGTAAACTGTTGGCGGCCAGCGATGAGGAGGCGTGTGGATTGTGTGGTCACCCGTTCACCTCCATTCTGCTTGCCAGGCATAAAACGGAGAGCACGGAGCAGCAGCTTATCGCCCAGACGGACCAGGTGTCAAAACAGACCGCGCGGATTGCACAACACTGTCCAGATAGCAGTCTACCTGTTGGCAGAGAAAGCACGCGGATGACCCGGCGCCTCCCAACCAGGAAGCTCTAAAAAATAGCAGGCCCATGCCAGGCACGAGCATCATTTTACCCACCATGTACGGCAGGGTGGCCGATACAGCCCCATGACATGGTGCGTGGCGGACGGGGGCGCATCTCCCCTGCAGAGGTTCTGTCGCCAGTGTTCTCTGTCACGTCGTTTACCCGTCATCTTGCTTCACTCCCCACGTATCATGCGACCGGATAGCTGGCCGCGGTGAAGAGGAAGGGCCTGGCACGCAGGGTGTCCTGATCCTTCTTCCTCACCGCGGCTGACGTTGGGTGGCACGGCTTCGCCACAGGAAGAGTAGAATCACACGATGGTCAGCGAGATGTTCACATCATGTTCCAGGGTGCCGCTGACCGCGTGAATGGTCATCGCAAAGGTTCCGGTTGTAAAAGTATGCTTCTGAATTTCAATATCTACCTCGCCATCGTGCAATGCCCCTAAACCTGGTTGGCTAAGAGAAACGACGCCATTGGGGGGAATATTGCCTGTGAGGGAAAGCGTGACGGTTCCCTTGAAGCCATTCACCGGTTGAATGGTCACGAAATAGGGAGCACCTGTGCCTCTCTTGCGGGTTTGCGAGAGAGGATCGACGGTCACGGTAAAATTGGGCGAGGACGAGCCTACAGCATTGGGGACGGCTGAGGCCCCTACTCTGGGTATGGGTCCGATGAGAAAAGATGTGGCCAATGCCAGGGCCAGGAACAACAGCATCAGGGTAGTTTTGAGCCGGGTTTCGAACATCGTTTTTCTCCTTCTGGCTTCATTTTCCTCCCGTGATCCAACGAGATACTTTCACCGTTGGCACAAGAGTTTTGACGACACACATGCTGTGCGGCGATCTCTCGCGTAGAGATCTCCTCCTCCATGAAATAGGGTGATGGCACCTAAAAGAAGTATAGCAGAAAAAAGAGGGAAAGTACATGTTTCATCAACAGTGAGATGCCGATGCGCAGGCCACGGCTTCGTCCGATTCCTCATAGGGTAGATTTTGGGCCGATCCGTCACCTTCGTACTCGTTTTTCCAGCCTGATGGCGCAACCCGTGGGCCTCACCACCCTGGAAAGGCTTTTCTGAGAAGGTGTAGTTGTGGCAGTTGCCTGACAGAAGCAAAAACCAGAATCGTAATGATACAATGCGTATAAATAGAAGGAGGCACTTCTTCTCGCGTAAAAACCGGAGAGATGCACGGTACTATGATGGAATGCTTGAATGTCTTTGAGTATGAAGCCCTGGCCGAGACACGCCTGGACCCTGCGACCTGGGCTTTTTTTGCAGGGGGCGCGGATGACGAGATTACATTGCGTGCGAATCGGAGCGCCTTTGAGCGCCTTCAACTGCGTCCTCGCGCGCTCATCGACGTAAGCATGATCGATACGAGCACCAACGTGCTGGGAATCCCCGTCAAAACACCTGTGCTTATCGCTCCCACTGGCTGGCAGGGGTTGGCCCATGTAGAAGGAGAGTGCGCGACGGCGCGTGCGATTGGCCCTGCTGGCACCGTGATGGCTGTCAGTTCCTTTCCTCTCAGACCCTGGAACAGATTGCCCAAACAGCGACAGGCCCTCTGTGGTTTCAACTCTCTCTGACCGTTCCTGGCCGCGCCATCAGTGAGCAATTAGTGCAACGTGCAACACAGAGCGGGTATCGTGCCATTGTCCTGACCGTGGATTCACCTCGTTCTGGGCGCAAAGAGCGTGCAGAGCGCCAGGGGTTTCACCTTCCATCCTCCCCAGCCAACTTTCAAAGCGCAAAGAGTGATCTCATTTCTGACGTGCTTACCTGGGATGATCTCTCCTGGCTTCGCACGCTTACGCCCCTGCCTCTCTTGCTCAAAGGCATCCTCTCTGCCGAAGATGCTCGTTTGGCTGTTGAGCATGGCATCGATGGTCTCATTGTCTCTAATCATGGAGGGCGCCAGCTTGACGGCGTTCCCGCTACGATTGAGGTTTTGCCTGAAATTGTGGCGGCAGTGAACGGATGCTGCGAGGTGTATCTGGATAGTGGCATCCGCCGAGGAACGGATGTCCTCAAGGCGCTGGCTTTGGGGGCAAAGGCGGTCTTGATTGGCCGCCCGGTGATGTGGGGACTGGCTGTCAATGGCACAGATGGAGTGGTCAGTCTTCTCGAAATGATGCGCGCCGAGTTGGAACTGGCGATGGCACTGGC